>CADCHO010000004.1 GCA_902801255.1 uncultured Eubacteriales bacterium
CGCGATTTGAACCTTGGGAGTCGCTTTGGGGTTCGTCGGCAACTGCGCCCCCGCGTGGACTTTCACCACAGATTGACGGCATGCCCGTCATACACAAAAGGAGGCTGTCCAGCGACAGCCTCCTTTGTTTTTTTTCATAGTTTTTGGAATTATTACAGGTTCTTGAGCAGGCCTGTAGCCTCGTTGAACTCGTTGATGAGTTCATCGACTTTTTCTCTTTCCTTTCTGAGAGCGCCCCATGTGTTCTCTTCGTCATACCACAGTGCATTGATCTCATCAACAGTCTTACCCTGCTGCTCGACCCATGTGTAGTACTTGAGGTTGTGGATCCTCTTGCGGTCAATGTATCTGAGTTCGAGGAGGTTGTCTGCCTTCTCGTCGAGGATGTGCTTGTTGTAGTGGAGAGCAGCCTTCTCGTGAGTGTACTCTCCCTGCTCGTCCTGCAGCTCTTTGATCCTGGACTGGTACATAACTGAAGAGTCTGTCATTACTGTTGCCAGTACGTCGTTCTCTGTCAGCTCATAGTACTTGGCCATCTTGATGCAGCAGAGCAGGTTGGCTATGCCGCTGATACCGAAGTATCCGAGGAGATCAACGAGTTCAGGATCAACTCCCTGCTCCTTGAGGTAGTCGCGTCCGACCTTCTCATTGAAGAGTCTGAGGAGGTTCTGGGAATCTTCATCGTCGATGGCAATGACCATATCAGTATTCTTGATGTTGTGGATCCATGGAACGTGCTTATCGCCGATACCTTCGATCCTGTGTGCACCGAATCCGTTGTCGAGGAGTGTAGGGCACTGAAGTGCTTCACCTACTGCAAGTTTAGCTGTAGGATAGAGCTCTTTCAGTCTGTCTCCGGAAGCCATGGTTCCTGCTGAGCCTGATGTGAAAGCAGCGCCGGCGAATCTGTCGCCAGGTCTCTTCATTTCTTCGAATGCCTCAGCGATAGCATTACCTGTTACATTGTAATGCCACATGTAGTTGCCCATCTGCTCAAACTGGTTGAGGATCCATACATCTTCTCTTGTAGCTCTCAGCTCGTGAGTCTTGTCGAAGATTTCTTTTACGTTGGATTCCGTTCCAGGTGTAGCGATGACTTCGCTGGCAACGTTCTTGAGCCAGTCGAATCTCTCGCGGCTCATTCCCTCAGGAAGAATAGCGATCGAGTAAACTCCGAGAAGTGCGCTGTCGAATGCGCCGCCTCTGCAGTAGTTGCCTGTCGAAGGCCATACTGCCTTGTGATAACCGGAGTCGAACTGACCTGTTACAAGTTCAGGTACGAGGCATCCGTAGGAAGCTCCTACCTTGTGGCATCCTGTCGGGAACCACTTTCCGATCATGCAGATGATGCGGCACTTTACGCCGGAGAGTTCAGGCGGAATTACGATGTAGTTAGGACCGTGGAAGAGTCCGCCGGATTCCTTCTGCTCGTTCTTCCATGTGATACGGAACAGGTTTACAGGATCGATGTCCCAGAGCCCCACATTTTTCAGTTTTGCGAGGATCTTTTCAGGAACCTTTTCCGGATGCATCTGTTGATCAATAGTCGGCAGGATGATGTTCTGGGCTTTCGCACGCTCGATGTTGTTTTTCAACCCTTTTTCTTTAATAGTGAGATCAAGCATTTTGTACCTCCGTAGTCTTTAGCTATAACAGTATATTTTCAACATAAAGATTTAGTTTTCTCGTATATTTTTATGATGCCAAAAAATTTTTTATATGTCAATAAATATATCGGTATTAGCAGGTATGTTTTTATTTATTCAGTTCTTCATAATACGCACGGAATTTGTCGATATCCGGTTCAAGTTTCACAGGCTCTCCGGCCGCTTTGATTCCGTTGGCAGTATCTTTGAGTCCGTTTCCTGTCACAATAGCTACTACGCTTGCGTCAGCAGGGATCTTCCCTTCTTTACACAGCTTTGTGAGGCCTGCCATTCCGGTGACACCTGCAGGCTCACCGAATACTCCGCATTCTCTGCCCGTGACCCTCATTGCCTCAAGGATCTCATCATCAGTTACTTCCACAGGGATGCCTCCTGATTCCAATATCGCATTGATGGCCTTGTCAGGGTTGCGAGGTACACCTACCGAGATGGAGTCAGCAAGAGTGTTCTCTTCCATCGGTTCCCATGGCTCTCCGGTACGTGCTGCCCTGTTGATAGGACATGTGTTGACAGACTGTACTGAAATGATCTTAGGCAGCTTGTTTGTGAATCCTGCATTGTAAAGGTCTTTGAATCCCTTCCAGACTCCGCCGATGGTGCATCCGTCGCCTACTGAAAGAGCAACATAGTCAGGAACTTCCCATCCCAGCTGCTCGGCTATTTCGAGAGCAACAGTCTTTTTACCTTCCATCAGATAACAATTGATAGCAGCATTTCTGTTGTACCATCCGTACTCATCGATCGCTGCTTTTGAGAGTTCAAATGTCTCCTCGTAATTGCCCTTGACTGAAACGACATTTGCTCCGAAGATCAGGAGCTGTGCTACCTTTCCGATCGGAGCTCTCTCAGGAACGAAGATATAAGTCTTGAGTCCCGCTGCTGCAGCGTTGCCGGCCAGGGAGCTCGCTGCGTTTCCGGTCGATGAACATGCTATAGTGTCATAGCCTGCCTCTATCGCCTTTGCAACGCCCATGGAGCTTGCTCTGTCCTTGAGTGATGCTGTCGGGTTGAGTCCGTCATCCTTGAGCCAGAACTTCCTGATACCAAGTTTTTCAGCCATTCTCGGTTCTTCGTACAGAGGCGACCAGCCTACTCTCAGAGGAGGCTGAACAGTATCTTCCTCTACAGGGAGGAACGGACGGTAGCGCCACATCGTGTAGTTGTCACTTGACGATATGTCGTCCGGCGTAAAGTTTTCTCTGATGTAATCATAATCATATATGACATCGAGAATACCTCCGCATTCGCATGTAGTAGCGTCAGGAATAGCTTCATACTCCTTGCCGCACTTGATGCACTTAAGACATTTAACGTTTTTCATGGATGCTGTGCTCCTTTCGATAAATTAAATTTGTCCTAATATATCTCTAGCCACAAACACTCCGCTTGCAGAAGCGTGTGAAAGTGAATGAGTAACGCCGCTGCCGTCTCCTATCATGTAGAGACCGTCATATTTTGTCTCCAGACGTTCATTCACGCTTACTTCCATGTTATAGAACTTGACCTCGACTCCGTAGAGCAGCGTGTCGTCGTTCGCAGTACCCGGAGCTATCTTGTCGAGTGCGTATATCATCTCGATAATGCCGTCGAGTATCCTCTTTGGCAGAACCAGACTCAGATCTCCCGGTTCGGCCTGGAGTGTAGGTACTACGAAGCTGTCTGCCAGCCTCTTGTAGTTTGTTCTCCTTCCGCGGATGAGGTCGCCGAACCTCTGCACGATGACGCCGCCGCCAAGCATGTTGGATAGCCTCGCGATGCTCTCGCCGTATCCGTTGCTGTCCTTGAACGGAACTGAAAAATGCTTTGATACCAGCAGAGCGAAATTAGTCATGTTTGTCTGCTTTGAAGGATCTTCAAAGCTGTGGCCGTTTACAGTGACTATACCGTTAGTATTCTCGTTGACGACGCTTCCGCGCGGATTCATGCAGAAGGTTCTGACTCTGTCTTCGAATTTCTCCGTCTTATAGACGATCTTGCTTTCATAAAGCTCATCTGTAATGTGTGAGAAAAGCTCCGCAGGAAGTTCGACTCTTACACCGATATCAACCCTGTTTGATTCCGTAGGTATACCGAGTTCATGACATACTTCTTCTATCCATTTGCTTCCGCTTCGTCCTACAGAAACTATGCACTTTTTGCAGGTAAATCTGCCTTCTGCAGTGATAACGCTGTAGCCGCCGTCGATCACTTTTATGTGCTCAACAGGAGTCCTGAAGCAGAAGTCCACTTTGTCTTTGAGTTCATCGTACAGATTTGACAGAACAACGTAGTTAATGTCTGTTCCGAGATGTCTTACAGATGCATCGAGGAGTATCAGATTGTTCTGACGGCACAGCTTCTTGAATGATGAATTGGCCGTCGAATAAAGCTTTGTTCCCTCTCCGCCGTGCGACATGTTTATATCATCGACGTATTTCATCAGACGGATAGCTTCATCCTTGCCGATATATTCATGGAGAGTTCCTCCGAAATCGTTTGTTATATTGTATTTTCCGTCGGAGAAAGCTCCCGCTCCGCCAAAGCCGCTCATAATGGAACAGCTCGGACAGTTTATGCAGGACTTTACCTTAACTCCGTCTATCGGGCATTTTCTTTCCTCGAGCCTTTTGCCTGCCTCGAATACAGCGACTCTCAGCCCGTTGTTTTCTTTTGTGAGCTCATACGCTGCGTATATTCCGCCCGGTCCCGCTCCGATAATTATTACATCATAGTCCATGTATTACCCCTCTTATCTCTCGTCTTTGCTGGCACCGTTGAGCAGCACCCAGAATACAGCCGCTGCTGCCGAGAAGCCTATGATTGCGTAGAAGTTGGTGTTGTAGCTGCCCCCTGCTGACTCAAGCAGTGCCGATGAGATCATAGGTCCTATCGTGGCTGCCGGTATGAGGCTGAAGTTTGCGATGCTGAAATTCGTCGGGAAGTTTGCCGGTCCGAAAGCTTTATTTATATAAGCCGATGTGATGGTCGGGCAGCCTCCGTAAGCAAGTCCCACGAAAACGAGTCCGCAAAGTATGAAAATGTATGCGCCTGTGATTCCGCCGAGTGTCAGCAGTATGCCGGCTACCAGCATAAACGCGTTATTTACAAGTGTTGAAGTGAACCTTCCGAATCTGTCGAAGTTGTTGCCTGCGATTATTCTGCCGGCTCCGTTGAACAGCGAGACTATCATGCCGAGTATCGCTGCGCCTCCGAATGCCACGGAGATATTGGCCGCACTGTTGATTACAAGGAGTCCTGCTGAGTTGAGAAGTATGGCCCATATAGTAAAGAACCAGAACTTCGGAGTTTTCAGCATCTCTCCGGCTGTATAGTTTCTGATTTCCGCCCCTGTCTCTTTCGAGGAATTTTTGCCCTTTGATGCGGATGCAGCAAGAGCAGCCAGCTCAGCTGAGTCCCCTGCGCCCGGAGCCTTGATAATGATCGCTGCGAGTACACAAACGATGCATATAACAATGCCAAGTATTCTGAATACCGGGAGTATTCCCATTGAGCCTATCATTGAATTAACGATAGAGCCCAGCACCAGCCCGCCAAGGCCAAAGCCCATCAGCATGATTCCGGAAGCAAGACCTACCTTGTCCGGGAACCATTTGTTCAGAGTACCTATTACGCCATTGTAAGCGACTCCTACGCCGCCTCCTCCGAATACTCCGTAGAATATATAGAGCATCGTCAGACTTGCTCCCGGAGAATCTGTTTTTACGGTCGAAACCATAAAGAACCCGATCAGCAGCATAACGGCGGATATCAGCATCCTTGCTCTTATGCTCAGTTTTTTACTCAGCACTCCGCCTGCGAAGCCTCCCAGGCAGAAGAAAATCATTGATATCGTGAATGTAAGTGACAGCTGCGATATGCTCCAGTCAGGAAAAAGCTCACCGATCGGAGTCCTGAAGATCGACCACGCATAAATCAGTCCAAGGAAAAGCAGCGTGAGTGTACCCATTCCGAGATATACCCATCTTTTACTGTTCATATTTTTTATTTGCCCCCTCTGTGTTTTATCTCATACATAGTTATTTTAGCACATTCGGTGTCTAATGTGGTAAAGTATACGGCAGTAAGTGCAGTCATGAACAAAGGGAAATTGATGAGGACCGGAGCAGAAAGCGGACGCGAAATTTTCATGCAGGGATACAGGCACGGCATACCGATCGGGCTCGGATATTTTGCCGTGGCTTTTTCTTTGGGTATCGCTGCGCGTGATTATGGCTTCAATGCATTCCAGGGCTTTTTCGCCA
Organism: uncultured Eubacteriales bacterium; assembly: GCA_902801255.1. Lineage (GTDB taxonomy): Bacteria > Bacillota > Clostridia > Peptostreptococcales > Anaerovoracaceae > Crickella. The sequence goes on from CADCHO010000004.1 coordinate 5,909, forward strand.
GTCTCATCACCTATGCTTCGGCAGGCCAGTACATGGGTTTCGCATTATATGCTACAAATACGACGCTGGCAGAGCTCGTACTCCTCATGTTCATTATTAACGCACGATATATTCTTATGGGCTTCGCTCTCAACCAGAGGATGCCTGAAGGAACGCCTCTGCGCACACGCCTGCTGGTAGGAAGCTGTATCACTGACGAGATCTTCGGCATAACAATAGCAAGGCCCGGTGTCCCTACCCCTTATTACACGTTCGGAGCTCTCATCGCTGCAGTGCCTATGTGGGCACTCGGTACAGCCCTCGGAATCACTATGGGCAATATTCTCCCGGCAAGAATAGTCAGCGCGTTAAGTGTCGCTCTTTTCGGCATGTTCATTGCAGTCATAATACCCCCTGCCCGTAAGGACAAAGCCGTTCTCGGCGCAGTTGCAGTCAGTTTTGCCCTTTCATACGCATCCGTTCACCTGCCAGTTGTATCGGAGCTGTCGCAGGGCAACCGGACCATACTGCTGACGATCATAATAGCATCCGTCTTCGCGATCCTCTTCCCTAGGGAGAACGATGAACCATCCGGTGGAGGTGAAGATCATGAAGATTAATGCTTATCTTTATATTTTCGTCATGGCTTTCGCCACATGGCTCATGCGCGTAGCCGCATCGCTTATAATGAAAAAACCGGTCAAAAACCGGTTCTTCCAATCATTTCTTTATTACGTCCCTTATGTGACCCTCGCGGTCATGACATTCCCTGCCATAGTTGAGGCGACACAGTCACCCCTCGCGGGAGCAGCGGCTCTGATCGTGTGTATAGCTGCCGCCTGGTTCGGTCAGGGGCTCTTTACCGTGGCAGTTCTTGGCTGCGTCACGGTACTCATTCTTGAGCTTTTCCTCTGACAAATTTTCACTTTCCGAGTCTGTGTATCACATGGATAATGCGCCCGGCATTTTCCCTTAGCTGCTGCTCGCTCACAGTACCCTTTTTGAGTCCTTTTATGATCTGAGCGTAGTCACCTTTATTCCCCGGCATAAACAGACTGCAGCCTGCAGCAGCAACCTTTGCGGCATCAGGCGTACCGTATTTTGAGCCTTTTGCCAGAAGCATGTCACCGCCCACGACCCAGTCGGTCATGATGAGTCCGTCAAAGCCAAACTCCCTGAACAGCACTTCTGCAAGTTCCCTGCTCTCGGAGGTATGCTCTCCGTTCAGCAGATTGTATGATGTCATCACTGCCATAGGATCTGATTCTCTGATGCAGATACCAAATCCCTTCAGATATATCTCACGCAGAGCCCTTTCGCTGATGATGCTGTTGTTTGCATAGCGGTTGGTCTCCTGATTATTTGCAGTGTAATGCTTTATAGTGACACCGCGTCCCGGATGCTTCTGCACCCCCCTGGTAAGCGCAGCGGCAAACTTTCCGCTGATGAGCGGATCCTCTGAGAAGTACTCAAAGTTGCGTCCGCACAGAACATTTCTGTGTATGTTGAGTGCCGGAGCCAGCCAGAGGTCTATGCCGAAAATATCCATCTCTCCTCCGACTATATCTCCGCAGATCTCAGCAAAGTCAGTGTTCCAGCTCTGAGCGATGGCTGTTGCTATAGGTATCGCAGTGCAGTACTGCTCCCTGAAAACTCTGCCCTTCTTTTCTTTAGGTTCTCTGTCCAGAAGTTTTCTGAGCAGCCCCGGGAACATGTCCAGCATGGTCTCAGGCAGGGTCGAACCTATCGGATGCTTTCCCTTTTTATCTTCATAGTAGCGCTTCGAGATGCGTACTCCGGCAGGACCGTCAGCCATTACAATACTGTCTATGCCTTTATCCATAAATCTCCTGCAGGACTCTCCCGCAGCACCGGCAACCCCCATGGAGGCTTCCCCGATGATGGAAGCAATCGACAGACCTTTCGCCTTGAAATCCCCGACATTTATGACTGCCAGCTCTTCCCCGGTCAGTCCATCCGGTACCAGAGCAGCCATTTCAGCACTGTTCTTTTCTCTGAGCCCTTCAGTCACACAGCCTGAAAGATCAAGACTATATACCGGCAGTTTATCAATGTCATAGTCTCTGGAATCAAAGCCTCTCAGGTCGTTGAAATCAGCACCATCAAAGAGTCTCTCGGACTTCAGGACCGTAAAATCCTCATCAAGTGTAAGTACTGCAGCAGGCTTTGCCCCTGCACTGTCTGTACCTGCAAGTACTACATACTCACCTTTTTCCAGTATGTATGACGCGCTTTTGGTATCGAAGCCGGCCAGATCCCTTATATCAAACCTGACCTTGACCGTCCTGCTTTTTCCCGGATCGAGTTCATCAGTCTTAGCAAATCCGGCAAGGCTCTTTGACTCCCTGTCCAGTCTTCCATGCGGGCATGAGATGTAGACCTGCAGGGTCTCCTTGCCTTTATATTTGCCTTTGTTGGTGATCCTCGCGGATACTTCCACTTCCGGCCCATTCACTTTTACTGAAGCTTTTCCCACTGAGAAATCTGTATAACCGAGTCCGTACCCGAACGGGAACAGTATATCCAGCCCAAAGCTGTCAAAGAATCTGTAGCCTACATAGATTCCTTCCCTGTATCTGGTATCATCTCTGTCACCGAAATCTCCTGCGGTACACTGGTCTTCTACAGCAGCCCATGTTGTAGCAAGCTTGCCCGAAGGATACGCTTTTCCGAGCATTATATCCGCAAGTGCAGATCCGGTCTCTACTCCCAGCTGTGAAAGCACCAGAATGTTGCCTACTTCCATGACAGGACTCAGGTCTACCGGTCCTCCGGCATTAATTACCAGCATGAACCTGTCGTAATTCTTATTGAGTGCAAGAATATCCCTTACCTCGCTGTCGGTGAGCATGAAGTCACCTTTTTCCGCGAGCCTGTCATTGCCTTCTCCGGATATCCTCGATACCACGTATACAGCAGCCTCAGCAGAGAAATCGAGAGGTATGATGTATTCAGGCTCTTTCATGACGGCACCCATGGATGCCGATATGAAGTTCATTCTCTCTTTGATCGCTTTCTTTCTTATCCCTGCTACGAAGTCCCTGCGCGCTTTTTCTCTGAAAGCTTTGTATATTTCCGGCCAGAAAGGGTTTGTAATTGTAAATCCCGCATCCTTCAGACCCTGTTCAATGTTCACGAAATATCTTGAGTTTACCTCTCCTGATCCGGTGCCGCCTTTTACAGTATCCCTGACACCGCTCCCTGCAGCAAAAATGCTGCAAGGACCGTCAAGCGGGAACGCACCGTTCTTTTTTAGAAGCACGGTGCATTCAGCAAGATATGGTCTGAGTCTTTCAACATTGTCTTTTTCGTATTTGTTCATTTCAGTCCCTTTTTATGTTTTTCAGTATCCTACAGCGAGTCCGAACATCAGTATCGCTGATGTGAGTATAAGATTCAGCAGCTGGAACTTCCACGAGTATCTGAACCATTTACCATAGCTCACGTCGGAAAGTCCGAGTGTTATGAGCAGTCCGGCGTTGGTCGGGTAGATGACATTGCTGAATCCGTCGCCGAACGCGAACGCCACTATAGCAAGCTGCATATTGATGCCGAAGAGCTGCGCAAGAGGAGCTATTATCGGTATCAGCAGAAATGCCTTTGCAGAACCCGATGATATGAAAAAGTTCATCACAAGGCAGATAGCGTAGATGAAGAGCACAACGCCTGCCTTGGACATTCCCCCTGCCATCAGTTCCGCCCGGTAGAGCAGAGTATCAAGTATCTTTGCCTCAGTCATCGTGTATTTGATAGACGAGGCCATTAGAATCATGAGTATCGATGGAGCGATTGCTATTATGCCATTCAGGAATGTCCTTCCGAGCTCCCTTAGTCCTGTCCCGGATATGAGCACTGACGCTATACCTGCAGAGAGGAACATCAGCGCCACAATTATCATGGTGTAATCCTGCAGTGCCCTGATGAATCCCGAGCTGAGGACTATGAGGATGCCAATACCGAGTATAGTCGCAAAGACTTTAAGGCCTTTGTCCATGCGGTCATCCTGCGCGTATCCTAAGCCTTCGCCGAGATCCTCTGCAGGCTTTTCGACTTTTCTGGCATGGCTCCTGATAAACCACAGAATCAGAGCGTAGATAAGAACGAACGACAGCACCCTCAGCCACATACCGCTGAACATCGGAAGTCCGGCGAGGCTCTGTGCGACTCCGATGGTGAACGGATTCGCTATACCCGCCGCAAAACCGCAGCCTGTTGCCAGAAGTGACATAGCCACACCGGTGACGTCGTCCCACCCCAGGACCATGGAAAGCGCCACTACTATCGGCGCCATCGGTATAACCTCTTCAAACGACCCGACCAGTGATCCGAGTGCCATGAAAAAGAACACAAGTACCGCCATCAGCCTGTACTTGACGCTGCCGAACCTATCGACTATCTTGGCGAGCATGTAGTTCATCATGCCGCATGCGGTCAGCGAGTTGAACACGCCGCCTATGACCAGCAGGAATATAAGGACGGCGATGATAGTTCCCGAGCCCTCGGCTCCCAGAACAAGAAAAGGAGACAGGAGCCACTTCCACAGCGGGATGCCTCCCTCCGTGTAATGGAACCCGGTCTCCGTATCTATCACCATATTGCCTGATGCATCCTGGATCCTGGCATATTCACCGCCCGGAACTATGAGCGTGAGAACATAGGTAGCGACCATCAGAACAAAAATGATCCCGATGGCTATAAGAAACGACCTGACACCAATATTGATGCCGGCACTGTTGTCTCTCCTGCCCTTGCCTGCCATGGCTTAATACTCCTTTTATCAGACGTGCTGGTACATGAACCTGTAGAAATCGACAGCCGGTACGAGCGTATCTGTCGAAACGTACTCGTTGATGCCATGTATAGAATCCAGCTGCTCAGCATCAATAGTGAACGGCAGGAACCTGATGCACTGATCCGACAATTTGTCAAAGAACCTCGCATCCGAGCCGCCGGTCATGATGTACGGTGTGCAGTCATCGACGCCCGGCACACATGTCTTCACAGCCTGCCTCACGAGCAGGAAGGCTTCTCCCCTGAAGTCTGACAGTCTTGACTCAGGCTCTCTCTGGATCACTTCTGTTTCAAGGCCGAACCTTTTGGCAATTTTAGAAATAGCTTTGATCGATGATTCCTGACCCTGATGATGAGAACACCGCATGTCTCCGATCACCCATGCTTCGCTAGGTATGACATTGACAGCCTCTCCGCCTCCGCACATGGTGAACGCTATCGTGGTCGATACCATTGCCCCTGCAGCTGAGCTGATTGAAGGCAATAACCTGGCAAGAGCTTTTCCCCTCTTGCCTGCCCTGTCAAGCACCTTACCTGTCCTGCCCATGTACTGTCCGAGTATTTTTAACATTTCCGCTACAGGCTGAGGCATGTCCACGTCGAACACCTGATGCCTGTCGACATAAGCCATAAATTTACCCAGTCTGGCCAAAGGGGTGTTTTTCTCAGGAGTGGAAGCATGTCCTCCGGAGGATCTTGCAGTGAACTTCAGATTAACAACGCTCTTTTCGCCGACGCCTATCATGGCGAAGGTTCCCTTTGCACCGCTTATAGGCTCACGGACGATGTCACCGCCCTCATCCAGTACCATTCCGAATCGCATGCCCTGTCCCTGCATCCAGGAGGCCACAGCCTGTGCTCCTGTTCCGAATGTCTCTTCGTTACAGTCAGCCTCGAACCAGATATCTGCTGCCGGCACGAATCCTTCTGAAGCGAGTTCGTTTGCGGCTTCAAACATTGCCCAGATCCCGCCTTTGTCATCAAGCGTGCCTCTGCCCCATATCTTTCCGTCAGCGATTTCAGCACCGAACGGAGGATATTTCCAGTCTTCCGCCCTGGCAGGAACCACATCGTAATGATTCATGAAGAGAACGGGCATCCTGGTCGGATCGCTTCCTTTCCACTTCAACAGCAGCGCGCCGTCAAATTCCCTCAGCTCGCAAACTTTCTTCAACGCAGGAAAAAGCTCCCACAGAAGTTCACGGAACTCTGCAAAGTTCTCAGCACTGCTGCCGCAGTCAGGATCAGATACTGTTTCTATTCTGATCATCTTCTGCAGGTGTTCAATATATTTCGCCTGTCTTTCTTTATCCATGATACCCTCAGTCTGTTCCGGATTGAACGTATATATTACTTTTTCTCTTTCAGCAGGTCGCGGATCTCTGTAAGAAGCTCTACGTCAGCAGGAACCGGTTCAGGCTCTGCAGGTGCTTCTTCCTCTTCCTTCACAACTACGGACTTTGCCTTGTTGAATGCCTTGAGGATCATAAACAGCACAAGTGCGACAAGCAGGAAGTCGATGATAGCCTGCAGGAAAGCTCCGTAACCGATGGATGCGTTTCCTACCATGACTGACATGTCTTCTACGCTCTTTCCGCCGCAGATGATTCCGATGAAAGGCATCAGTATAGCCTCAACAAGAGCGGTAACGATCTTGGTGAAAGCTCCGCCGATGATGATGCCTACTGCCATGTCCATTACATTACCTTTGCTGATAAATTCCTTGAATTCCTTGATCATTTCTTTCTCCTTTTCCTTTCTTAGTTATCCAGACATGATGTCTGATTGATAAACACAATTATACTACAAAGCTCCTGCGGTCAGTCGATGATCTTTACCGATGTGATCACCGGCTGGTCTTCAGATGCAATAGTTCCGTTGTCGTCCAGAGGCTTTGCGTCAGCAGCGATCTTGTCGACTATATCCTGGCCTTCTGTTACGTGTCCGAATGCAGCATACATGCCATCAAGGTGTGGCGCATCCTCTACCATGATGAAAAACTGCGAGCTGGCGCTGTTCGGATCCTGCGCTCTTGCCATGGATATCACTCCTTTGGTATGCGCTATGTTGTTTGCATATCCATTTGCTTCAAACTCACCGACAATGTCCTGACCGGATCCGCCGGATCCATCTCCGTTAGGATCTCCGCCCTGGATCATGAACCCGTCAATGATGCGGTGGAACGTAAGTCCGTCATAGAAGCCGGCATTAGCCAGATCCATGAAGTTCTGTACAGTTATCGGCGCTGTATCTCCATCGAGTTCAACGGAAACAGTTCCATAGTCTTTTATTTCTATCTCGGCGTGATGTATGCCTATAGGATCTGCTGAGATGAGTTCTGCTGTTTCCGGCTGCGAAGTATCAGCAGTTTCAGCTTCTTCACTGCTTCCTCCGCCGCATCCGACAAGCAGGATGAGTGACAGTGTCATAAGTGCCACGAGAATGTTTCTGATGTGCTTTTTCATTGTTAGCTGTCCTTTCATTTTTTTCGATGTTCAAAAAATAACACTGCGCCGTTCACAAATCAATCATTGCTTAAGATGATCTCTGATTTCCTGCTCTATGCGCGAAAGCTCCGCGATGAATTCCCTTGACGATATTCTCAGAGCTCCGTGTGTCCAGGCGTCCTGCTGAACGAGGCTGTCAGAAGACACCACGTATATCTGGCGGTCCTTTACAGCAGCAGTCATGATCCCCATGCGTATGTCCGCAGGCTCATTCTCAGCAGTGAATACTACTCGTACTCCATTGCGGTCTTCCTCGTGCACTTCACCTGAAGGCACATTATACGCATCAAATACAACCGTCACCTCGAATCCGGTATAGCCGGCATAATTGCTCAGTCTGTCCAGAAGCTGGTCTCTGGCCGACCCTCCGTCGCGGTTAAAAAGATCTTTCAGATACTCATCAGCGAAAATGATGTTGTATCCGTCTATCAGTATCATGACAGGCTTTTCTGCGCGCTTTTCGGTCTTGTGCTCAAGGCGCGCCTTTATCTCACGGTTGCGCGCCTCATTCCGTGCGGCCTCTTCTTCGGAGATCTCAGGCCTGTTTCTGTAGTCTCTTTCAGTCGCCTCCCTGTAGCGCGTCCTTTTTGAAGTACCATAGGTGCGTTCAAATATGTTTCTGAGTTCTTTCTCGGCAGCGATCCTTCGCTTTGCCTCTTCCTTTGCATCGAGACTTACTGAAGAATTATTGATCTGAGGTGAGTACCCGTACACCGGAGCTGCAGCTCTGCTCTTCAGAACGCTTCCGATATGCATATGATCGGCGACTTCATCCCATTTTACTATGTCACTGCCGCTGTGATTCACGAATACGGAATCGGCAGGATTATCAACGTCTCTTTCCGGATCATATCCTTTTTCTTCAATAACTGATGCTGCATTATGGCATTCATCATATCCGCAAGGAATACATGACAGTTTCCCTGCTCCTGATGTGTATCCGCTCAGTACGATCTGATAATCCGATATCTCTGATGCCGGTACGCGACCTTTGATCTTTGCGGTATCCTCTGCCTGCTCCAGTTCATCCTGGCTGCCGCCCATCTGCCTTATATCGGTCATTGCCCGGCCCACGCTGCGTGCCGGAAGCTCTATCTCGTACCTGCACCACGGCTCAAGCAGCACGGCCTTTCCGTCAGCCCTGGCTTGCATGAGAGCGTTCCTGACAGCCCTGTAGGTAGCTTCTCTGAAGTCTCCGCCCACCGTATGCTTCTCATGTGCCCTTCCGGCCGCAAGAGTGATGCGTACATCGGTCAGCGGAGCTCCGGTCAGAACTCCTGCATGCTCCTTTTCATAAAGATGAGTCATTATGAGCCTCTGCCAGTTGAGCGCAAGCTCATCCTCAGGCACAGAGCTTGTTATCACTATTCCGCTTCCGCGTTCGCCGGGTTCAATAATAAGATGGACCTCAGCGTAATGCCTCAGAGGCTCGAAGTGGCCCACTCCCTCATACTTGCCTGCAATGGTCTCCAGATAAAGCACGCTGCCGGTATCGAAAGTGACGTCGTAACCGAACCGGTCTTTTATCACAGTCTGCAGCACTTCAAGCTGCACCTGTCCCATGAGTCTTATATCTATACTGCCGTCAGGGTTTCTCGACACATTGAGGGTCGGATCTTCCTCTGCCAGCAGTTTAAGGTCTTTCATCAGAAGATAAGGATCCATGCCTTCAGGCCCTTTTACCGAATAGACCATGAAAGGCCTGATCGAGGTCCCGCTCAGAGGCGCTTCAGCGCCCAGGCCGTCTCCCGGCAGGGCCCGCGCGGGCCCCGTCACGGCGCAGACCGTGCCGGCCGCTGCGGAATCGACAGGGACGCAGCGGCTGCCGGAGAAGAGCAATATCCTGTTCACCTTCTCCTCGCTGCACTCATCTTCCGAAGCACTGTTTATCTTCACCTTATCTTTTACTTTAAGTTCTCCGCCGGTTATCTTTATGAAGCACAGCCTTTCGCCATCTTCCGAGGCGGCCGTCTTAAATACTCTCGCCGCGAACTGTATTCCGCGCTCAGGTTCTTTTGTGTATCTGCCGAGCACTTCAATCAATTCTTCCACGCCTTCGATTTTCAGGGCCGATCCGAAAATGCAAGGTATGATCTCTCCTTTTATAACCGAATCAGCGATCTCATCATCCGAGATAGCATCCTCTTCAAGCACTGCCTCTGCAAGATCAGGAGAATAGAGCGTCACCGCATCAGTAAATGCTTCAGTTCTTTTTGCTGCTCCGCTGAAATCGACCAGTCCTGCATCCAGGTCAGAAGCCAGTTCTTTCAGAATATCCTCCTTATGCCTCACAGCGATATCCATCTTGTTCACAAACGCAAAGACCGGGATGTTCCTCTCTTTAAGCAGACGGTACAGTGTTTTCGTATGTGCCTGCACACCCTCTGATCCGCTGATGACCAGAAGCGCATAATCGAGCACTGAGAGTGATCGCTCCATCTCAGCTGCAAAGTCTACATGGCCCGGAGTATCTATGAGAGTCACCTCAGTGTCCGCACTGTCTCCCTTAATGTTGAACCGCGCCTGCCTTGAGAAGATGGTGATCCCCCGGTTTCTCTCTATGGGATCATCATCGAGGAAAGCATCACCGTGATCCACCCTTCCCGCTTTTCTTATCTCTCCCGTGAGGTACAGCAAAGCCTCCGACAAAGTAGTCTTGCCGGCATCAACATGTGCGAGTATTCCCAGTGTGATTTTTTTTGAGTTCATCGTCGCTGTGCTGATCGGTTTTGTTTGCTTGTAAAATACGTGTGTGGTATAAGTCTATCAAAAGGACATTATAATACAACCATAGCGAGGCAACAAAGTGAAAATCATAGTGATCGGGACCGGAAAAGTCGGCAGTTTACTTATAGAACAGCTGGCTTCGGAAGGTCATCAGATAGTCGCAATAGACCGCAATGAGAAAAAACTCCTAGACATACAGAACAGCCTTGATGTTCTTTGTCTGGCCGGAAACGCAGCTGACAGGAACCTGCTTATTGAAGCAGGCACCGGGACAGCTGATCTTGTCATTGCTGCAACAAACAGTGATGAGGTAAACATGATCTGCTGTCTTCTGGCAAAAAAGCTCGGCGCATCTCATACAATAGCCCGTGTCCGCAAGCCGGAACTGGCCGATGAGATAGAAGTGTTCTCAGAAGACATGGGGCTCTCCATGACTATCAACCCTGAGCTATACGCAGCCCAGGAGATCTTTTCCGTTCTCCGTTTCCCGGGTCTTATGTCCGTAGAGCCGTTCAGGCACGGTCTTTTTGAGATCGTTGAGTTCCGCCTGGCAGAAGACGGTCCGGTTACCTCGATGACACTGCAGGAACTTGCCGTCAAATACAACTCAAAAGCTCTGGTATGCGCGATCAGGAGAAACGGTTCCACCTTCATTCCTGACGGCAACGCAATTCTCAGAAAAGGCGATGTCATAAGTTTCGCAGCTGAACCGAATGAGGCTGAGCACTTTCTCAAACTCTGCGGCATCAAAAGCCGCATGCCTAAACATGTCATCATTATCGGTGCCGGTATGATCGCATATTATCTCATCCGCATGATGCGCGGCATAGGCATGAAACCTGTAATACTCGATAATGATCCGGTTACGGCTGAAACGTTCAACCAGCTTCTCCCTGATGTTCTGGTACTGAACGCAGACGGCACAAACAGAGATGTCCTTGACGAAGAAGGCCTTGATACGGCAGACGCTTTCATAAGTCTCACCGGAACAGACGAAGTAAACATACTGATGGGTATGTACGCGCAGCGCGAGGGAGTACCTAAAGTTGTAACGAAGATCTCAAAGAGCAGCATGATCGATCTGATAGATTCAGACCGTGTCGGCAGTATCGTGTGTCCGCGTGACATAGTGACAAGCCGTGTCATAAGCTATGTGCGCGCTGCGGAAAGCGCGGGCAGCAGCAATGTTGAGACCGTATACCGCATATCTGAGCAGACAGCAGAAGCTCTTGAATTCATAGTGAAAGAAAAGCATGACGATCTGACCGGCATCCCTCTCAAGGATCTCAGATTCAGGGATGGCATTCTTATATGTGCCTTATTGCGCAATGGTTCAGTTATCATACCTCGAGGCAATGACACCATTGAGCAGGGAGACCATGTCATCATAACAACAACACTTAAGCAGCTGACGGATCTTTCCATGATCCTGAAATAATTCATGAAAACCAAGGTAGTATTACATACAGTCGGACAAATATTGTTAATAGAGGCAGGTCTGCTTATCATTCCCGTATTTGTGGGACTCATTTATCATGAGCAGGCTTCAGTCCGTGCATTTCTGATCACAATAGTCCTTACTGCGGCTGCAGGCGGACTTCTCAGACTTGTCAAACCGGGCAAAAGCAGCATCTATGCGCGCGAAGGTCTTGCCATCACCGGCATTTCATGGATATTGCTCAGTTTCTTTGGCTGTCTTCCTTTTGTCATAAGCAGGCAGATTCCGGGATTCATTGATGCTTTCTTCGAGACCGTCTCCGGTTTTACCACTACCGGTTCGAGCATACTGAATGATATAGAGGCGCTCGACAATGCCATGCTGTTCTGGCGCAGCTTTACACACTGGGTAGGCGGCATGGGGGTACTTGTATTCAGCATGATAATAGTCCCTCTCGGCGGCAAGCGAAGCATGTATATTCTCAGAGCTGAAGCACCGGGTCCTTCTTCTGCTAAACTGGTACCGAAAATGCGCGACACCGCAGCGATACTATATGGTATTTATTTTGCGATGTCTGCATTGCTTCTGGTTCTTCTTCTCGCAGGAGGGATGCCTCTGTTTGACTGTTTCATCAATGTTTTTGGAACTGCCGGTACAGGCGGTTTCTCGAACCACAGCGCAAGTATAGGCTACTATGACAGTGAGTACTTTGAAACCGTACTGGGAGTGTTCATGATCCTCTTCGGTGTCAACTTCAACGTTTACTACCTGATCTTTCTGAAAAGATTCAAGGCCGCTGTCAAAAGTGAGGAATTTCACTGGTATCTGGGCATCATTGCCTTTGCCGTGATAACCATAGCAATAAATATAAACAGCCTGTACGGATCACTCCATCAGGCTGTACGTCATTCATTCTTTTCTGTTTCATCGATCATCACTACGACCGGATTCGGCACAATGGATTTTGACCAGTGGCCGGAGTACTCGCGCACTCTTCTGGTTTTGCTGATGTTCATCGGTGCGTGTGCCGGAAGCACGGGCGGCGGACTTAAAGTTTCAAGAGTCATGCTGCTTCTTCGTACTGCCAAAAGAAGCATGCGCAGGATGCTCCACTCAAGATCCGTGGAAAGCATCCGCTTTGAAGGACGGATCGTGGAGGAAGATACACTTAATACCTGCATGGTCTATCTCACCGTATATTGCCTTGTAACAGTAGCCAGCGTGGTCCTGGTATCCCTCAACAATTTCCCGTTTGAGGTAAATGTGACGGGTGTAATAGCCTGTATAAACAACATCGGTCCCGGTCTGGGAATGGTCGGTCCGGCAGGCAATTTCGCAGCCTTCTCCGGGCTTTCGAAGCTGGTGCTTGCTTTTGACATGCTCGCGGGCAGACTGGAGCTCTTCCCTGTACTCTTCCTTTTCTCGCTTAGGACCTGGAAGCGCTGATATCAGCTGTTGCTCAGCTGCTTTGCAAGCTCGCCTATTAGATTCCATGCGCGGTCGTGATAAGCCTTCTGGGCTTCTGTCATGTCATCGTACTCACATATCATCGGATTCTCGCGCTTATACGGATCCTTTACTTCACCGTATTTCCAGTTGTAATAAGCATAAAAGCGTACCCAGCGCGCGTGTTCTATCCTGCGAAGCATATCGAGTGTTGCAGGATCTTTTTTTGCCTCGCAAAGCGAATCATATGCCTCCTTGAAAGTCTTATAATCCAGGTCAGTTATGATGCGGTCATTCAGCAGCATACTGATTTTTATTATGAGATGGTCGGCTGCTGCTATCTTCGACTGCTTGAGTCTGTCGCTCAGCTCATCCCAGTCAAGGCTTTCCTTAACACTCCTGCGATACAGGTCGTTCATGAGCCTTGCCGCGTCATTGAGCCTTGTACGGACTATCTGGTTGACAGTAAAGATCTGCTCATTTGTGCCAAAGGAATTCACTCCCAGTGTAATGCGGTTGCTTCTGAGGTGGATCCGGTTTTTATTGTTATAGAATCTCTGTATCTGCCAGTAGATATCCCAGCCGGTCTCCACATCATCCTCGCAGATTATGATCCTGTCGGCATGTCTTATGAGTTCATGCGCGCTCTCCCACCCCTCGTCATGGAAGAAGATGCTGTCATGACCCTCATGCTTTTCATTAATGCCCATCGCGGCGCCGAGATTTACGTGGATCTGTCTGAAGCGCCTGCTGTCACCGAAAACATGATACGACACGTCAAATTCGGAATCGTTTATATTCATGAGTATCGCACGCTCAAGCAATGCGGTCCCGTAATTTCCGAAACCGATGATGACAATAATGTCTTCCATATGGTGCAACGGGTTTTCTCTCCAATAGCTTCTGGCACAGCAGTCATAGCTTTGGAATAATCTGATGTTACCCGACATCTTCTCCGAACCGCTCATGGTGCGGGCATATACGTCGGCATCGAGCTCATGGACATTCATGGCTTTCAGGTTTCCGCCGATATCATTCTCATCGAGGAAAAAGAGCTTGCATCTTTCCCCGACACCATTCTTATGGGCGACTATTCTCGCCGGAGACACGTTGATAAAGAAGCAAGGGTAATCCGGCTTTTCTATCTCCATCTCCTTGTTTATACCGAAAATAATGACGCCGTCGGGGTCCTCACACAGAATATCCCTTGCAAGAACATCAGCCTCTGAAGTGAATTCCGCGAAATAGTACCAATTGTTGTGCCTTCTGAGTCTAAGTCTGAACATCGGCAGGCCTTCACTTGTGAGAACGGATACAACCGATCCGAATAACGCGACCAGTAATCCCATCGACATCAGGAGGAATATGGTTCCTATAATATGCCCCGCAGGTGTGACCGGTGTGACGTCTCCATACCCTACTGTAGATATCGTGACCAGCGAATACCAGATCGCATCGGCGAATGTATGTATATGTGCACCTGGCTGGTCTTTCTCGCACAGGACGAGCATGGTCAGCAGAGCTGCGTAGACCACGAGGAACAGAAGTACTGCTATCAGATATTGTTTTCTTTTCTTATTCTTCAATGTTGATTCCTCCCCCGCCCCGGATCTAAAGGTCTGTTATAACCGTGTTCATCCACTTCTTTGAGAGATAGCGTTTAGTGAGTATGGCAGCTCTTATAAACATTTCAGTTCTTGTAACCAAAAGCGCCATATGTACAGGCAGGTGCCACACAAGTGAAGCGATGAATGCCAGCGGTACTGCTATGAACCATATGCACATGCTTTCGGATATCATCGCGAATTTCGTGTCTCCTCCTGCCCTCAGGATGCCGGCTATCTGCAGGCCGTTGTAGAGATCTGCTGCCATGGTGGCGCCAAATACTATAAGTATGTATTTAGTATACATCTTACCCTCATCAGTAAGGTTAAAGATGCCCGATAGTGATCCGGACAATAATATGGTTATCGTTCCAATTACGGCTCCTGCAAGTAAAGAAGCTTTTATCATATGCTTTGAGAGCTTCCATGTGTATTCCATGTCACCTTCTCCAAGCTTCTCTCCTATGAGTATAAGTGCCGCATCTCCTATGCTGAATGCTGCAAAATTAAATATATTGAATATGGAATTAGCCGCCTGGTAGGCCGCATACGCGGTTGTGCTTATGCGGCTGAATGCTGCCACATACATAGTCTGTCCGAAGCTCCAGAAGAATTCATTTATTGTAGTCGGTGTGGCATTTTTTATGATCCTCTTTATGAGCACACGATCCCATCCGAAATAGCTTCTTACCTTACCGAAGAACTCATTTTTCGCACGGAAGGCGAAGTATGAGTTCATAAGGACTTCTATGATCCTCGATGAGAGCGTTCCTATTGCTGCTCCGGCAACACCCATCTTCGGAAAACCGAACTTACCGAAAATGAGAACATAATTGATGGCGATGTTGGAAAAGAAAATGACCGTGCTTATGGTCATCGGGATCTTCACCTGCTGCGTCGCCTTAAACGCCATTTCAAGCGGCGCGGAGACTGCCATGAGCAGGAAGGCCAGGCTGTTGATTCTCACATACTGAGCTGCCAGTGCCTTTACGGCAGGATCTTCAGTATACACGGACAGTATTCCGTTCGTGAAGCAGTTTACGAGTATGAAGCATACAGTTCCAAGTACAGCGAGGAGCGTGAAGTCAAAGCCTATGACCTTGCGTATGTTGGCCATGTCTTTTGTTCCATAGAACTGTGCCATGAAGGTCGCAGATCCAGACAGTATCCCGAACAGCACAAGATAATGCACCATAAACAGCTGTGAGCCCACGCCTACAGCGGCAAGCTCTGTTTCTCCAAGGAAGCCCACCATGATGTTGTCAACCATGGAAAGAGTCGCCGACACGATGCCCTGTATGGCTATCGGCGCAGCGATCTTTACAAGTTTTTTGTTCAGCGCTTTTTTATTGAATTCCAATCTGCTCCCCTGTGTGGCTAATATTCTGCAAATATTTTATAATATATAATACACTTAATCAGTTATCGGAGGTATTTATTTTTATGACAAACATTACTCTTAATGAAGCCCGCGCACAGCTCATGACACTACAGCGTAAAAAGGCTGCTTATGATCATGCAATGGGCCTCATTTTTTATGACGGATGTACTACGGCACCAAAGGAAACAGCGGAGAACAGAGCTGTAACAATGTCGGTCCTTTCTGAGGAAATTTACAGACAGAGTACATCTGATGAGACGGTTGAACTTCTTGAGCTTCTGGATTCACAAAAGGACGCCCTCAGTTTCGATGAGAAGCGCATGGTATATCTGCTGCTCAGAGACATCCGCAATATGAAGAAGATTCCGATTGATGAGTACATCGCATATCAGGAGCTTGTGGTTAAAGCGGAAGATATGTGGCAGAGGGCCAAGGATGCATCCGATTTCGATATGTTCTGCCCTTATCTTGAGGATCTCTTTTATTACCAAAAGAAATTTGCGAAATACATAGACCCTGAAATGGATCCGTATGATCATTGCCTTAATGAGTACGAAGAAGGCCTCGACATGGAGACCTGCGACAGGTTTTTCGAAAGACTCCGTGCCGGAATAGTGCCTCTTCTGAAGCGTATTTCGGAAGCTGAGCAGGTCGACGACAGCATCAGACACGGATTCTTCCCTGCCGCTAAGCAGGAGGAACTGTCTTATTATCTTATGAAGATTATAGGCCTCGATCTCGGCCATGTGGGACTCTCAACAACTGAGCATCCTTTCACCACAAGTCTGGGCTCTCACCATGACGAGCGTATCACCACACATTATTATGAGAATGATTTCGCATATTCGATGTACAGCGTTGTCCACGAAGGCGGGCATGCGCTTTACGATACAGGTTCTGCTGATGAGCTGGCTTATACAGTTCTTGACGGCGGAGTGTCAATGAGCATACACGAGAGCCAGAGCAGATTCTACGAGAATATCATCGGAAGAAGCAGAGCATTCTGCCGCCTGGTATTCCCTGAACTTGTACGCATCTTCCCGGAGCAGATGGATGGACACGATGCAGAGGAATTATACCGCGCCGTGAACAAGGCCCAGCCTTCTCTTATCAGAACTGAAGCTGACGAACTGACTTACTCCCTGCACATAATGATCCGCTATGAACTCGAGAAGCGCATAATGCACGATGAGCTTGATGTAAAGGATCTTCCTGCGGAATGGAACCGCATGTATAAAGAGTATCTCGGTATAGAAGTGTCTGATGATAAGAACGGAGTGCTTCAAGACAGCCACTGGGCAAGCGGACTGTTCGGATATTTCCCTTCCTATGCTCTCGGAAACGCATACGGCGCTCAGTTCCTCGCTAAGATGCGCGAGACAGTCGATGTGGATACCTGCATAGAGAATGGAGACTTCGGTCCTGTCAATGACTGGAACCGCGAGCACATCTGGCAGCACGGCGGAAGATTCAAACCTTCAGATCTGCTTGACAGAGTATACGGGACGGAATTTGATCCGGGCTACTATATAGATTACCTTGAAAAGAAGTATAATGAATTATACGGACTTTAACGAAACAGCAAGGGGGAAATAAAAATGAGAGATCTTACTCTTGGAGGCACCGGCATAACGATACCGCAGAATGCGTTCGGAGCACTCCCTATCCAGAGGAGAAGCACTGAAGATGCAGTAGCACTGCTTCGCAAAGCATATGAAGGAGGCATGCGCTATTTTGACACGGCCAGAGCCTATACTGACAGCGAGACCAAACTGGGCATTGCTTTTGAGGGCATGCGCGACAAAGTCTATATTGCAACAAAGACCGCAGGAACCACAGGTGACAAAGTCAGAGAAGATCTTGAAACCTCACTCAGAGAGCTCCGTACTGACTATATCGATCTGTATCAGCTTCATATGGTCAGCCAGGTATACGCACCTGGCGACGGCACAGGCGTTTATGAAGCCCTGCTTGAAGCAAAAGAATCCGGCAAGATCCGCCACATAGGTGTTACCGCACATAAGATCGGAGTCGCTTTCGATCTAGTGGATTCAGGCCTTTACGAGACGCTGCAGTTCCCGTTCAGCTTCCTGGCCGATCCTAAGGATTATGAACTTGTTGAGCGCTGTGTTGCCAAGGGAATGGGCTTCATAGCGATGAAGAGCCTGGCAGGAGGTCTCATCACCAGATCTGATGTTGCCATGGCATTTCTGGAAGATTATCCTGATGTACTCCCTATCTGGGGCGTTCAGAAAGAGAGCGAGCTCGACGAGTGGCTGTCATACATGGACAATACTCCTGTGCTCACAGACGAGATGCGCGATTACATCGAGGCCGAGAAGAAAGCTCTGGCAGGAGATTTCTGCAGAGGCTGCGGATACTGCCTGGCTACCTGCCCGATGGGGATCACTATCAACCAGTGTGCGAGAATGTCTCTCATGCTGAGGCGTGCGCCTTCTGCATCCTGGCTCAACGAGCACTGGCAAGAGGAAATGAAGAAGATCGAGACTTGCATTGGATGCGGACAGTGCACGGCTCACTGCCCGTACGAGCTCGACACCCCTAATCTGCTTAAAAAGAACTACGAGGACTATAAGAAAGTCCTCGCAGGAGAAGTCAAAGTCGATTAATTGTATTATTTTATATGCTTGACAGTAACTACTATATCGTAAATAGGCGCGCTCAGAAGTTTGCAGAATTTAAACTGACCCCGAAAACTGCCATTTTCCTTAACGAGGACGGCCGCCCGGTCGATTTCGGCGTGCTCGCAATTGCGGATTCCATCTATGCCGCAGTCTACTGCGACGAGGTACGTAATGTCACCTTCATAACAGACAGAGGCGGCATACACGATGTGGTCACGATACTCTGGCAAACGGACGAGGGCTACCGCGAAGGCTTCGAGGCTCTTCGCAAAGCCTGCGGAAAGAGCTTTTACAGGCAAAATATAAAGCTTAACCGCTATGCTGAATCAATAGCGGAAAAGCTTGATATAGATGTAAGGATACGCGTCACAGACTCGGTAGACGAATCGGCCATGACGGTATGCCCGGAGTGCGGCACCCTGAACCCAAAAGGCACTCCATATTGTTTAGACTGCGGAGCCGAGCTGTAAACCAGCCCGGCTCTTTTATTTCAATACATATTTATTTACAGCTTACGGTCTGGCACACTCAGCGTCCCTGCCAAGCATGATTTCGAGTCCGTGCTCGAGCGGATGGAGCAGAAACTCCAGGCACTCCTTTACCGCTTTAGGGCTACCCGGAAGATTTATTATAAGAGTCTCATTCCTGATACCGGCAGTCGCCCTTGAAAGCATAGCCGTAGGTGTCTTTGTCATCGAATATGCCCTGATAGCTTCAGATATCCCCGGAGTCATGCGTTCACATACTGCTGCGGTCGCTTCAGGAGTTCTGTCCCTCTTTGAGAATCCGGTTCCTCCTGTAGTAAAAATGACATTGACCTGTCTTTGATCAGCAAGTCGCATAAGCTCCTTTTTAAGCAGAGCAGGTTCATCCGGGAGAAGAATTCCTTCAACTACGTTGTATCCGGCTCCCGTCAGTATCTCTCCTATAAGAGGACCGCTTTTATCTTCGCGCGCTCCCGCCGCCCCTTTGTCAGAAAGGGTTATCCAGGCTGCAGTAAAAGGCTTGTCCTTTGCCGGCTCAATCATTTCAACTGTATCACCTGCCTTTACCGTGCCACCTTCAAGAACTATGGTAAACACGCCCTCTCTCGGCATGATACAGTCTCCAACCTGATGATATATTGCACAATGAGTATGGCATTCCTTGCCAATCTGTGTAAGTTCGAGCAGGGCATCTCCGACTCGGAATCTTGTGCCGACAGGAAGATTCCTGAGGTCAAAGCCCTCTATGATCATGTTCTCTCCAAACGCACCGAAATCCACCTCGGCCCCTCTCTCTCGAAAAGCCTCTATCTTTTCAAGTGCCAGTAAGCTCACTTGTCTGTGCCATTTTCCGGCATGAGCATCACCCTCTATTCCCCATTCGGGAACGAGAGTGACAGACGGTACTTCAGTTTTTTGAGTACCTTTCTTTTCGCTTATGCATACAGCTATGACCTTTCCGGTCTTTCCCATTTCTTTATCCTCCGATCTGCGACATCAGGCGGTGTTCCGCATGGTCATTATCGTTACCCATATCACTGAAGCTATGTGCCTCCGGCTTTTCGTATATTGCTCTTCTTATGGCTTCCTTTAATTCATCATCTGTTCCTTTAAGAGCCGGTATGAGGTTAGTTCCGGTATCGTAACTGAGGCATGGTTTAAGCTGCCCCTGAGAGGTCAGACGCACTCTGTTGCATGACTCACAGAACTTTCCATGTATGGAGCTTATCAGTCCTATGCCGCCTTCAGAACCGGCCCGTTTATAGTATACGGCAGGTCCGTTACCGTGAACGCTTCCGTCCGGTTCGAGGTCAGACCATCTTTCCTTTAGCCTTTTCAGCACATATACATTTGACACCCCTATAGAGGCGTCAGCAGCTCCCACAGGCATCATCTCGATAAAACGCACATCTATCCCGTGTCTGAACGCAAGCTCCGCAAAACTGAACATTTCGTCCTCGTTGAAGCCTTTCAGCAGAAGACAGTTTATCTTGGTTTTTATGCCTGACCGTGCGGAGCTCTCTATAGAACTTAAAGTCCTTTCAAGTTTTCCTCCTCCGGTAATATATGTATATTTTTCAGGATCGAGCGTATCCAGGCTGATATTTATTCCATCGATGCCTATTTTCTTAAGTTTATCGATATGGCTCTCAAGATTCTGACCATTCGTCGTAACTGTTACCTCTTCTATCCCCTCGACAGCTTTTATACTTCGTATAAGATCAGTGCAGCCCAGCCTTACGAACGGCTCACCTCCTGTAATTTTAATGCGGCTTATTCCAAGCTCAGCGGCAGCTTTGCATATGCGGACGATCTCCTCGTATGTAAGTATCTGACTCATTGACACCTTCTCACATCCTTCGGGCATACAATATCTGCACCGGAGGTCGCACCTGTCGGTGATCGAAACACGCATATAATCTATATTTCTGCCGTATCTGTCTTTCATTGTCAGAATCTGAAATCTCCGCTCTTGCCGCCTGATTTCTCAACAAGATGGATATCGCTTATAACCATGCGCTTGTCGATGCTCTTGCACATGTCATAAACAGCAAGGAGTGCAACGGATGTCCCTGTGAGGGCTTCCATTTCAACACCTGTCTTTCCGTCACAGACTGCCGTGCATATTGCTGTGATCGTGCAGGCATCTTCATCGACTTCGAATGTGACCGCTGCATTATTAAGACTAAGCGGGTGGCACATAGGGATCAGATCTGATGTCCGCTTTGTTCCCATTATTCCCGCTACCTGTGCTACTGTCAGTACATCACCTTTCTTTAGCGTTTTGCCTATGACAGCATCCATCACCTCACGACAGACACTGATTGTGCCCTGAGCTGTTGCAGTTCTTCTGGTAATGTCCTTATCAGAGACATCCACCATATGTGCATTTCCGTCTTTGTCAAAATGTGTGAGCTCACTCATTTCATCTCTCCTACTCGTGTCAGCGGCTTTTGAGCACTACCTTGCCGGCCTTGCCGCCATTATATTCACCGTTCTGCAGTACAGGATGACCATTGACATACACATGTACGATACCCTCAGGCCTAAAGTCCGGCTTCGACTCATCTATCTTCATGTGATCCAGATCGATCACGGTAATGTCTGCCTTATAACCTTCTTTGAGGTAACCTCTTTCAGGTATCCTGTAACGGTCTGCTGTCTTTCCGGTCATTTTCCGGACGATCTTCTCGATAGGAATCCCGTACTTCTTCGCCAGAATAAAGAACTGAGGGAATGTCTGGAAGGCGGCTATGTTCTGAAGCCCCTTTTCCTCCACCCATGCGTCGGTCATGAATATCGACAGCTCATCATTCATCAGACGATGCACTATCTCGTCATTATAGTATTTGCCAAGATATATGCTTCCCGCACGGTTTGAGAGTTCTACAAGCTTGAGGTACATGTCTAGGTATGACAGTCCCTCCTCTTCAGCGCACTGCGGTATTGTTTTGCCTTCATATTCCGGATGATCGTCAGAGATATACGCTACCACCATATCATCCCAGTCTATACCGAGCACCTTGCGGTACATGAGTATCGTAAGCTCGAGTTTGCGGCGGTTTACAGGTTTTTCTGCCTCTTCTTTACTGAGCTGCGCATACCATTCAGGAAAAACCACTGTGATGACGGAAGCACCATAATGGAACACGTAGTTATCAAACGCGATCGGATTGCCGGTATAATGCTCACGGTGGAACGTTGAAAGCATCTTATCCAGAAGCTTCCAGCTCCTCTGACCGGTAAATATCAGGTGGCTGTACTCCAGTCTGCATCCGGACTTGTGCATGATGTCTACTGCCTCATCAAGACCCATCTCAAGATGCGATTTTTTAGTAAGGAGCGGATAATCAGCGCTTACTATGGAGCATGCTCTCGGGTGTATGGTAACTATACCGTCATACTTTGCGATCTCTTTTGCAAATGCGATGATCTCATCTTCCTTTGCATATCTGTCAGGTTCGTACATGAATCCCAGCGATCCGCCGAAGGCTCCTCCCTCCATGGCCTCACGCACATGCTGAAGTTCCTTCTCGATCTGCTCTTCAGTGTATGGCGTCGGATCATATCCTGTCATTCCTGCTCTGACCGAGCCCTGCCCGATCAGCGGTACCAGGTTCACGTAGAGATTTCCCTCGGCACGTCTTTTGAACTCAGCAAAACTGCACGGATGCATTGTATCGAAGAGTCCTCCGCCTATCTTGTCTTTATATGGTGTATCTTCATCTACTCCAAAAGGTGAAAAACTGCAGTTACCGGTTATCTGAGTCGTTATGCCCTGCTCGATAAATGGCTTATAGAACTTTTCCGCATCATCTCTGTCGTAAAAGAAATCGTTGTGTGAATGAGCATCTATAAGGCCCGGGCATATCTGATAACCGCTGATATCTATCGTATTATCAGCTTTATCTTTGATATTATCTGCTATTTTCACAATTCGGTCGTCCTCGATTAGAACGTCCCCGGCAAATGGTCTTCTTCCGGTACCGTCATAAATGGTTCCGCCTTTGAACAGTGTTCTCACGAATATACCTCCTCATTCCATGACAGGGTAAACAACAATTATTTTAACACAATCTCCTCGTATTCGTACAACAAACAAGCCGGAATCAATTGCTTCCGCCGGTTGCTTCCTGATACCCGATATTGATACAATCATTCTGTAAAAATTTGCTTTTATTACTGATTTTTTGAATAAAGGAGTGCCGGTATGTCTGAGATAATGTGGGATAAAAACAAGGTGCATTCAGCCGTAGAGGCTCAGAAGGTGTTTTTCTCATCAGGTAAAACACTTGATGTTTCATGGAGAATCGAACAGCTAAGAAGGCTGAAAGATGCCATAAGCTCCCATGAAGCGCAGATGGTTCGTGCACTTAACGAAGATCTTGGCAGACATCCTACCGAAGGTTATTTATGTGACATCGGACCGATCATAATGGAAATCAATGAAGCTATTCGCGGACTCAGAAAATGGTCCAGGCCGGAAGTTCATTTAAGCGGATTCCTATGCTTCCCAAGCATGATAACCAAAGTCCATAAGATGCCTTACGGTACCACACTTATAATAAGCCCGTTCAACTTTCCTTTCTATCTGTCACTGGGAGTACTGGTTGCTGCGATGGCAGGAGGAAACACTGCTGTCATAAAGGCAAGTTCCAAGAGCAAAAACTGCACAAGGGTCCTTCATGAGATCATCAGCGATACCTTCCCTCCGGAATACATAACAGTCATAAGCGGAGGTCATGATGTGGCCGATATGTGCCTTAACGAACGCTTCGATAAGATTTTCTATACAGGCTCGCCTAATGTCGCCAAACATGTAATGGAACAGGCATCAGTCAATCTGACTCCACTTGCTCTTGAGCTTGGCGGAGAGACCGGCAACTGGTGCATAATCAGAAAGGACGCCGATCTTGACGATGCAGCAAGGAAGATAGCTTTCTTCAAGATATGTAACAGCGGTCAGATATGTATAAATATAAATCAGGTTGCCGTAGCTGAAGAAGTTGCCGGAGAATTTGTTGAGAAGCTCAAGGCTGCTGTCATAAAACAGATTGGCGAACATCCGCACGATAATCCCGAATATCCGCGTCTGATTACAGAGGCCGCATATAAAAAATGCGCCTCCGAAGCTGATGAATACAGAGACCGCATAGTGTTCGGAGGTGAAGGCAGCGAGGCATCGCTCAAGTATGACACTACTATTATCTACCCTGTAGGGATAAATGAGCCGATAGTAAATCACGAGCTCTTCTGCCCTATCATTCCTGTAGTTCCGTTCAAAGATGCAGAAATCGACGATGTTCTTGAAGTCATCGCTTCGAGGGAGCACGGGCTGGCACTGTATATTTTTACCGGTAACGTTAAATGGGCCGATAAAGTGATGCGCACTCAGCAGTACGGCGGAGGCTGCATCAACGAGGTATGCATCCATATGATGGTAAAAGGCGTTCCTTTCAACGGGACAGGTCATTCCGGAATGGGTGCGTATCACGGAGTATGGGGCTTCAGGGAATTCACCCATCCTCAGACGGTACTGATGGGAAGCCCAAGGTTCAACCTGCCTCTGCGTGAGCACCCGTACAGCGGTCTGAAAAGCAAATACAAGGATAAAATGGTCAGACTGTTTGAGAGGTAATGTAGTTCCTTCGTCTTTCATGAGAGCTTATAGAAAAGCTGCACCCGTCAGAGTGCAGCTTTTTTCTGTATCTTCTTTACCTCAAGGCTCTCAACGAATGCCTGCATACGTGTTGCCAGCTGGCAGGTGTCGGAGCTGGCATAAAAATCCAGATAATTCATTCCGCCTTCAAAGGCCCGTTCAAAAAGAGCGCGCGTATAACCGCAGATAAAGCTCGACATATAGTACTGACTGATATCGAGCGAACCTGTATTAGGAGCTCTGAGGCGAACGGAAAAAGCCTTTCCGCAGTTGAGAAGCACTTCGGGTACATAATAGCATGTATATCCGACTGCGATCCCTCCTGCGTCCTTTTCCTGCATAACAAGTTCATTCGCTGTCTGCTCCAGAAGGTCTTCATATAAATGAATATGTTTCAGATCTTTCATTGATCAGTCCCCTCTTCCCCTATAAGAGCAGATATCGCTATGCAGACTATTATGATCACTGCTCCGGCAATGCCGGCAGCAGATAGTTTCTCGCCGAGAAGTATGAATGCAAAAACCGCAGTCATTACCGGGCAAAGGCTCTGGAGCAGTGAGACCTCCCTGTCGCTTATCCTTGTGAGGGCGAGGTTCTGCAGCAGATACCCCAGGAATGTACATAGTATGGCCAGATACAATATGATGAGCCACGCTTTAGGGGTTGCAGATCCGGCATGGACCCCGCCTTCAACAATGAGGCTGCCGATAAGAGCTATCACTGCGGAGCAGCCGGCCTGAAGCGCGGTCATCGATACCGGATCGACCTGATCCAGAAACCTGCCTGTGAACACCAGTGTGGCTGCCACAAGAGCAGCTGCAAGAAGTGCCAGGATCTCTCCGGCGCCGAATCCCGAAAGTCCTCCTCTTACGCACAGCAGATACATTCCCGGCAGCACCAGTATCTGAGCAGCGATATGCTGCCATCTGTATCTCTTCCTATAAGCTATGAACGCCAGTGCAGGAGTCATAGCCACAGCAAGCGATCTGAGGAATGCGACCGACGTCGCCTCTGTCATGTTCAAAGCAATATTGTTCAGAACATAGCTCAGGGCAATGCAAAGTCCTGGTATGAGCCATGCTTTCACCGGTACGCTCTTTACCGTACGCACTATCCTCTTTCCGAATATGGCAATACAAAAAACAAAAGCAATCGAATAACGCACCGTCATCATCGAATAGACAGGCACTATCTCGAACGCGATCTTGGATATCGGATCTCCGAAACCGTAAACCAGGGACTGGATCACGATAAGCATCTCCGCCCCAAATCTGTATCCTTTTTTCTCTTTTCCCATGCCTTTTTCCATGGCTCTCAATCCTTAAAGATCACCTTCCCAAGGTGTAGCTGTGAATGAGTAGTCTTTTGCCATCCCGAGTCCGTCGTTCAGCTCAGGTGCGTATCTGTCAAAAAAGTTGTCGTGATTCAGATTGAATCTCAGCGTCTGGCCGTCTCCCGCCTGTATGTCGCCGCATACGAAGGCTTCCCCTTTAGGAGCAAGGCCAAAAGTCTTGTCGTAATAGCATATTCCATCGTATATAGCCTTATGGCCATCGCTTATGATCAAATGCAGTTTGTCACCGTAGCTGAATCCGCCGATCTCCTGAAAATCTTTAGTAGTTATATTCACCCTGAGACAACCGAAGGCCTTCTCCATATCGTAGAATCCTGCGTGCGCGTATCCTCTGCGCACAACGGTCTCCACGTTTGTGAGTGTATACATGATTATCTCAGAAACCGGATACTCAGGACCGACCTCTTCATAGCTTATGACCCCTGAAGCAAGTCTTGCGGCGGTATATGAATAAACATCACGTCCATGATAGATGTAGCAGTTCCCGCTCCCCGGCAGCCTGTTGATGCTCTCATCTATCCGGCGCACCTCTGTTACCATGTCTTTGAGCATTGTAAGCGTGCCGTTGTCAGGTGTGACGATATAACTGCCATTATCGAGTTTTGCTACACATGACCTTCTTTCGGTGCCGACTCCCGGGTCAACAACAGAAACGAATACAGTTCCGGATGGCCAGTAAGGCACGGCGCCGCTGAGGCTTGCCGAAGCGGCTATCGTGTTGAAAGCCTCTATAAAGTGGTCAAAATCGTAGACCGGGACTTCAGGATCGACAGACTTGATGACTCCTGCCATCACGCCTCCGCCTCCGTTTCCGAAGTCAGTCTGAAGTACTACAGTTGGTTTCATATTTTAAACCTCCCGCTTTTATGTGAATGGGTTCCAGAAGCGGCTGCCGTTTATCACATTATAAGCGATAACAAATGCCATCATACCGATACCGATGACGATCGTCAGATAGTCACCCGCCCTGAATGGCCTGGACATTATCCAGGTTCTCCTCTTCTGAGTCCCGAACTTGCGGAGCTCCATCGCGTTTGTGATAACTTCTATCTGTTCCACGCTTCCCAAAATGAGAGGAAGCACCAGAGCAGCAGCAGCCTTTATCCTTTTACCAAGGCTCTCCTTGTTGCTCATTTCGATGCCTCTTGCCTGCTGGCATCTGGAGATATCAATGAATGATGCAACCGTATCAGGTATATAGCGGAGTGCCAGAGCGAACGAATAACTGAAACCGTATGGTATCCCTATCTTATTCATCGATGCCGCAAGCTCACTCGGCTGAGTGGACCCGATGAATACCAGAATGATAGGTATGGTCGACAGATATTTGAGTATTACGTTGAACTGATAGAGCAACTGCTCCTTGGTTATTGTGAACCTTCCCCATATCTGCACGATCAGATTTCTCGTACCGTAAAGTTCAACTCCGCGCTCCGGATTGAAGATGTAAATCAGTAACGCGTTCAGCAGCATGAAGCAGAGCAGGAAGTACAGAAGCCCCTTCTGCTCTGAGAGTTTAAGTCTTGACAGCTTGAATGCCACAGCACCGAGTATGGTAGCCCCAAGCAAAAATGGCGTATTGAAAGTGATCATCGTGGAGCATATCCACATCAGCAGGCAGAACAGCTTTGAGGCTCCGTTCAGGCTGTGTATCGGCGACTTGCGCTCGATGTAGTTCAGAAGCTTCATGAGCGCACCTCCCTGTCGTAATTGATGAAGTGCTGCACGAATTCAGAAGGATCATCAATGCCGCACATCAGGGCCAGGTGGTAAAGCGAAGTCTCTTTAAGCGACGCCTTTTCGGTTATTACCGGATTTGTCAGTATCTCAGCTGAAGTATCGTCTGCGATTATACGCCCGTCAGTGAACACGAGTGCCCTCTCCGCGTACTCGAGCATCAGGTGCATGTCATGCGTGATCATTATGATAGTGATGCCCCTCGAGTTGATGTCCTTGAGGAACTCCATTATATCAGTGTAATGCCTGAAGTCCTGGCCGGCTGTCGGCTCATCGAGAATGATGATATCCGGATCAAGCGCGAGTATGGACGCTATAGTCACTCTCTTCTTCTGTCCATATGACAGCGCAGAGATCGGCCAGTTGCGAAACTCGTAAAGGCCACAGATCTTCATTACGTTTTCGACCTTCTCTTTGATCGCCTCTTCATCCAGGCCTCTCAGCTTGAGTCCCAGTGCGATCTCATCGAATATCATGGTCTTTGAGATCATCTGGTTAGGGTTCTGCATAACGTAGCCGACCCTGTCCGCGCACTCCTTGATGCTGAGTGTCATAAGGTTTTCGCCCATCAGCTCCATCGAGCCGGTGCAGTCCTTCTCAAAGCGGCAAATAACCTTGGCAAGTGTCGATTTGCCGGCTCCATTGCGCCCTACTATTGCCATCAGTTCGCCTCTGTGCACGTCAAGATCAACACCTTTAAGAGTTGGCGGTCTGTCCTCGTACGCGAATTCAAGATTTTTAATTTCCAGAATAGTATCGGTCTTAGGGTCCGGCTTTACGGTCGGTGTGCTCTCATGCCACCTTCTTACCTGGTTCTTGTCTTCATATGTCAGGATTATGGACCGTATGCTGTGCGGCAATTTGTCTTCTGTGATCTCTATCCCGGCGTATTTGAGCGCTGTGATGTAAAGTGGTTCCCTTATACCGCCCTCTATGAGCAGATTCGATGAGAGAAGCGCATCAGGAGTTCCGTCGAAAACTATCCTTCCATTTTCCATGAGTATGATGCGGTCCATCTCTATATGGAGTACATCTTCTATGCGGTGCTCTACAACAATGACAGTCGCGCCGGTCTTGACGGCAACGTCGTCTATCAGCTCCATGGCAGTTTTACCTGTCGCCGGATCAAGGTTGGCAAGCGGTTCATCAAAAAGCATTACTTCGACATCATCGACGAGTATGCCTGCTATGCCCGTGCGCTGCTTCTGCCCGCCTGACAGGTCAGTAGGCGCATACTCCAGGTGATCTGAGATATCCACTATCTCTGCCGCCCTGTGGACTCGCTCCACCATTTCTTCCTTTACAACACACTCATTTTCCAGCGCAAAAGCAATGTCCTCCAGAACAGTCATGCCTATAAACTGGGCATCACTGTCCTGAAGGACTGTTCCGACAGTATTCGAAATAGCGGAGATGCTCAGAGATGAGCTCTCCTCTCCTTTTATTTTCAGAGATCCTTTGATCTCTCCCTTGTACGAAAAAGGTATAAGGCCGTTTATGCAGTTAACTAAAGTTGACTTTCCGCATCCGGACGGACCCGCAATAAGCACCTTCTCACCTTTTCGGATGGTGAGATCGATGTTATAGAGGGTCGGCTCCATCTGCGCGTTGTACTGGAAGGAGAAGTCCCTGAATTCGATTATAGGTTCTCCTCTTTCCAAATCAGTCCTCCTTGGTCAGGGATCCTTTCTGCGCCTTTGATGCAGCGTATGCCTTGCAAAGGATTCCACCGACAACGATCGATGCGATCATTCCGCTTAGTCCGACGAACAGGCCCTGAATGAATACGAGGTTTGCAGGCTCAGCATAGATGAGGATGTCTCCGATAGGTGCAAGTACACCCCAGCAGAGCACACAGCTGACTATCGAAACGACAGTGAAGCGAATGAATTCCTTCTTGTCGAAAACTCCGTCCTCAAGATCGATTCCTTTGCATCCGAGTCCCACAAACAGTCCATAAAGACCTGTTACAACGACCCATGTCCACCATACGCCCCAGCCTGCGGTAAGGTCTACGAGCAGGTTTCCGAGGAATCCTCCGACGAATCCCACAACAGGTCCGAACAGTACAGCGAAAAATGCTACTACAGCTGCATAGATGCTGAGTGTTGTGTCAGGGAATGGTGTAGGTATAGCTACGAAACGCAGCAGTACGAATACGAGCGCTGCCAGTATAGCAGAAGCAACGACATTTCTTACTGTTTTCATTTGATTGTCTCCTTTTTCTTATCTCACTAGTCCGATATTTACAACATAATAATTTTATCATTCATGCAGTTCTGCTGGCAACATAAAGAAATGGCCGGAGCAAGCTCCGGCCATGCATCACTGTATGATTCAGATCGCTTTTTCTGTTTCCTTGTCAAACAGATGAATCGTTTCAACGTCGATAGCAAGCTCGATGTTTTCTTCAGCCTTCTTCGCATACCTCGCTGGTACTCTCGCGATCATCTTCTGGCCTGCGTACTCAAGGTAGAGATATGATTCAGCTCCCATCATCTCGTCCAGATCTATATATGCGTTTATCACGTTGTTCTTTCCGAAGAACTGCGGTTCAGCGTGAAGGTCTTCAGGTCTGACACCGAGGACGACTGTTTTTCCCTCATAAGGTGCAAGTTCAGGCTTGTCTACCGCTATTTCGGTGTCTCCGAAACAGAGAGCATATCCTGCTCCGGCTTTCTTTACCTGCGCATCGATGAAATTCATCTGAGGCGAACCTATGAATCCGGCCACGAAGAGATTGCAAGGATGATCATATAGATTCTGAGGTGTATCGAACTGCTGAACTATGCCGTCTTTCATTACACAGATGCGGTCACCCATCGTCATCGCCTCAGTCTGATCGTGAGTTACGTAGACGAATGTTGTGCCCAGCCTTTTATGCAGCTTGCTGATCTGCGATCTCATCTCTGTCCTCAGTTTTGCATCCAGATTCGAAAGAGGCTCATCCAGCAGGAATACTTCAGGATCGCGCACCATCGCTCTTCCGAGCGCTACTCTCTGTCTCTGACCTCCTGACAGGGCCTTAGGCTTTCTGTCGAGGTAAGGCTCGAGGCCGAGGATCTCTGCTGCCCACTGTACTTTTTTCTTCATTTCGTCCTTAGGAACCTTTGCAAGCTCAAGGGCGAATGTCATGTTCTTGTAAACGCTCAGGTGCGGATACAGGGCATAGTTCTGGAATACCATTGCTATGTTCCTGTTCTTAGGAGCAACTGCGTTCATGAGCTGGTCACCAATGTACAGCTCGCCATCAGTGATGGACTCGAGGCCTGCGATCATTCTCAGCGTCGTCGATTTTCCGCATCCGGAAGGACCGACCAGTACCACGAATTCCTTATCCTTGATCTCGAGATTGAGATCCGGAACAACGGTGACTCCGTTGTCGTATGTCTTAACAACATTTTTGAATGTAATACCTGCCATGTCTTTTATCTCCTTATGCTATTCCTTGACTCCGCCAAGTGCCACACCTGCAACGATGTACTTGGACAGCGCTATATATACTATGATGATCGGAACAATCGCGATAGTTATGAGCATGTATACCTTGCCCATGTCGAACTTCAGGAAGTCCGCACTTCTGAGTGCTGCAATCAGTATCGGAAGTGTTTTTTTGCTGTTGTCTGAAATGACCAGTGCCGGAATAAAGTAGTTGTTCCAGCTTGATACGAATGCGAATATTGCCTGTACGGCCAAGGCCGGCTTCATGATAGGAATAACCACCCTGTTGAAAGTGTGAAATTCACTGGAACCATCTATTCGTGCCGCTTCAACCAGTTCCAAAGGCAGGCTCGACTGCATGTAGCTGTACATGAAGTAGAATACCGCAGGTGCCGCTATGGATGGCAGGAACAGCGGATAGAGCGTGTTCAGCATCCCCATCTTAGTGATCAAATTGATGAAGCCCATTGCGGAAACCTGTGTAGGCATTACCAGGATCAGCATGATGAAGACAAATGCCGGCTTCTTGAGCTTGAAGTCATATGCATACAGCCCATAAGCTGTGAGCGCTGAGAAATATGTGGCCAGTACGGCTGACAGCGATGACACTATCAGACTGTTTTTGATTCCTGACAGCACAGGGATGTTCGCATCGTTCAGTACACTCTTCAGATTCTTCATAAATGAATGTCCCGGTATGAACGAAAACCCCTTCTGGATCTGCGGATGGCTTCTTGTAGCGTTTACTATCAGTATGTAGAAGAAGAACAGACACAGGAAAGTAAGTAATATCAGCACGATGTAAGCTATGACCGTTCTTGCATGTGAAGGCTTCTTATCCATTGACTGCCTCCTTTCTCGGTTTGAATCTGTCTCTCTTCTTTATGCGTTTGCTGTCATCGTCGGCATTCAATGTGAAGTACACAGCCAGACAGAGAACAGCAGCTATAATGAACAGTATTACTGATACCGCACCTGCCATACCGTAATTCTTGCTGAACAGGTGATTGTTCAGATACATAATGAGAGTCATTGACGTACGGTCCGGAGTTCCCTTTCCGTTTGTCAGTATTTGCGGAACATCGAACATCTGCAGTCCGCCGATCATTGAGGTGATCAGTACGTATATCAGAATAGGCCTTATCATCGGCAGGGTTACTCTGAAGAACGTCTGTCTTGGCGAGCATCCGTCGAGTTCTGCCGCCTCGAAAAGTGACGGATTGATACCCATCACCGCTGCCATCAGCAGGATCGTTGTATTACCGAACCACATCAGGAAGTTCATCAGTCCAACCAGACCCCTTGTGCCCCATACCGATGACAGGAATCTGAACGGCTTGGCAATTATGCCCATGGATATCAGAGTGCTGTTTACCGGGCCGTTATCTGAGAACAGTGCAAAGAACAGCATTGCGAAAGCCGAAGCCATGATCAGGTTAGGCATGTAGATGACCACCTTGAAGAACTGCTTCCCCTTGATTCTGAGACGTATGTCCGTGAACCATGCAGCCAGCAGCAGAGAGATAAGTATCTGCGGAATGAATCCGAGGATCCACATAATTATGGTATTACCCGCATATTTTCCAAAGTCTGCTTCGAACAGTGCTGCATAGTTCTTGAACCCTACGGGATTAGGTCCGATAATCTTCAGACCGCTGCGATAATACTCAAAGAAACTGTAGTATATCGTCTGTATAAGCGGTATGAACTGGAAGATCAGAAATGCGATGAAGAACGGAGCTATGAACAGATAGCCGTATTTCGCGTAACTGACTTCATTGCCTTTGATTTTTTTCATTATCTCCTCCTGTTGATCGCTTAATAAACTGCAGCGGATCACATCAGCGTCTCCGAAATCATTTATCTCTGCCCCATATTCAGGGAGGCACTGGTGTCATGCACTGACTTAATAAATATGGGGTGACCGAAGTCACCCCATTAATTTTACTCTGGAGAGATTATTCCGGCCAGTTAACCGACTCGATTTCAGGGAATTTTTCCTTGATTGTCTTCTCAAAGTTAGCCTTTGCGCCATCCATGTCAACGTTTCCGTCGAAGTAATCCTTGAATGCGCCCTGGATTCCCTCGTTGCAGCCCTGGTCATAAGGACCTGCGTTGCTCATGTCGATGTTCTTGGCAGCCTCTACGAAGAGTGCGATGTGGTTCTGTCCGCCGAGGAATGCTGAACCGAATTCAGGGTCATCTGCGATTTCCTGCATAGCAGCCTGGTTATTTGTGTAATCCTGTGTATCAAGTGTGATCTGCTTCATGATCTCACCATTGCATGTGAGCTGCTTCATTACGTCAGCTACGAGCTCTGTGTTGTCAGTGCCTGTTGCTGCGCAGATCCATGTACCGCCCCAATAGTATGGCTCCGGTCCGTAGCAGACCGCGTAGTCTCCGAAGATTCCGTTGCCGACTTCCTCAGCTCCATCCGGATCAGCAAGTGAGTTGCCGAGCAGTGTGAAGTTGATACCCCATGTGGAGTAGAAGAATCCGAATACCTTTCCTTCCGGACCCTGGTCAGCTGCCCACTCAGGTGCCCACAGTGATGTCTTGTTGTTGTAACCCTTGTCAGTGAATTCCTTTGTCTGGTCTACCCACTTCATAATGTTGGCGTCAACATTGACTGCTGTTCCGTCAACCCATGGTGCGGATACGTTGTTGGAGAATGTACGATAGGAATCGTCATATCCGGAGAGCATCTTGTAGCCCTTTTCTGCAGCCTGCTCAGCTACTGCATTGAACTTATCCCAGTCAGCGAGAGCTGCCTGAACTTCATCAGGATCGTCTGTTCCAAGAACGTCCTTAGCGATGGATCTTCTGTAAGCGAAGAGTCCCGGTGTAGCCTGCCATGTTGTTCCCTTCTGAGCACCGTTGGAATCAGTTACGATATCCTTTGTGTACTGATACTGTTCAGACATGTCTGCGTCTGTCAGTCCGAGCTCCTTTACATCTACTGTATAATCGGAGTCTACATACTTAAGAGCGTAGTCTGCTTCTACCAGGAAGATGTCGATCTTCTCGTCATCTGCTGCGCTTTCCTGTGCGAGGAGTGCTGCATCCAGTTTGTCCTGATAGTTCATTCCTTCATTAGGGTTGATGGTCCACTTAACGACAGTTCCGTCCTCAAGTGTTGTTGTCGACTTATCCTCAGCAACTTCAGCTACTCCTGGATAATAATCGTTGAAACGGCTCTGGAATTCATCGTTCCAGCACCAAATGTTGAGTACCTTGCCGGCCTCAGCAGCTGCTGCTTCTTCATCACCGCTGCCACTGTTGCCGCCGCATGCTGTCATTCCGAAAATCATGGCTGCTGCAAGAGCGATACTCAGGAATGCTTTGAATCCCTTTTTCATATTAATCCTCCTTGAAAATGATATCGTGGTTTATTTACTTTCCCACTTTCTGACACTGTTTCCGCTAAGAAACTCCCCCGACACCATGATCTGTTCGGCTACACTCGTGCCCTCTATCGCTTCCACAAGCTTGCGGACCGATTCTTTTCCTATTTTGTCAGCGTTCTGATACCATGTGGTCAGCTGAGGATTGAGTATCTTTGAAAGATTGATACCGTCATAACCGCATACACTTATATCATCCGGTATGCTCAGTCCTCTTTCAAGGATCTCGGTCTGCCCTCCTATAAAGGAGAAATCGTCCGGGAACATGATCGCCGTAGGCGGTTCTTCCAGATCGAGCAGTGCCGCTGTCGCCTTCCTGACCGAATCAGCATTGTGGTATCTGGCTTCGACCAAGTACTCCGGAGGAGTCTTGATACCATACTCTTGCATGGCACGGTTGAATCCTCTGATACGCTTCTGCGTTACCAGGGTGCGCTCGCCGTGGATGAAAGCGATCCTTCTGTGTCCCTGCTCAGCCAGATAGGAAGCCAGTCTGTATGATCCCTCCTGGTTATCTGAGACTATAGAGCTGAGATTGTCGAATGAATAGTCGATGGTAACCACCGGTACATCACTCCTGACAAGCTCGAGCACTTCCGGATTCTGGAAGTCAACGCTTGCTATCACGACTCCGTCGCAGTTCCTGTACTTGCAGTGCTGCAGGAATGACATCTTTTGTCTGCCTATATTATTGCTGATAAAAGTGATGTCATATCCGTTGGCCTCAGCCTCTTCCTTTACGCTGTTAAGGATGAGTGAGAAGAACTCGTGTGTCAGACCGCTCATGGTGTCATCGACGAACAGAACCCCGATATTATGAGATCTGTTTGTCTTGAGCAGTCTGGCCGCAGCATTCGGCATGTAATTTAGCTTACTTGCCGTTCGCTTGACCAGCTCTACTGTTTCGGGACTTATTTCATCATATCCATTCAGCGCCTTCGAAACAGTGGCCGGGGAAACGCCGCATTCCTTGGAGATATCTTTTATTGTTACCATCTGAGATTTCCTTTCTGCAGCATTCCAGCGAAAACGTGCGAATACGTTTTCGTAGCCTCATTTTAATTTACTAAAACGTTTTCGTCAATAGATTTCGAAACATTTTTTGTAATTTTTTTGATCAGGAATGCGTTTTTGTAGCACTTTTCTAAATTATACACTATTTTTTTAATTTGTCCTTTACAAATTGCATACCGAGACCATATAATATGCTTAAGTTTACGAAAACGTATTCGCTAATGAGGGAGCGCTATATGAAATTCGGATTTTTCGATGACATTCATAATGAATATGTGATAACAACGCCCGAGACTCCCCTTCCGTGGATCAACTATCTCGGATCACAGGATTTCTTCAGGCTTATTTCAAATACGTCAGGAGGTTATTGCTTCTATAAAGATGCGAAGCTGATGAGGCTTACCCGCTATCGCTACAACAACAGCCCTATGGACTGCAACGGACATTACTTCTATATAAGGGATGGAAGCTGCATATGGAATCCGGGCTGGCAGCCGGTTAAAACCCCTCTTGACTCTTACAGATGCAGGCATGGTCTGGGATATACCGTATTCGAAAGTTCTAAGAATGGTCTTGATGCAGTTCAGGAAGTGTTCGTTCCTCTTCATGAGAACTGCGAACTCTCCAGATTGACCTTGATGAACAGATCTTCGGAGCCTAAGGAGATAGACCTATACAGTTATGTAGAGTTCTGTCTGTGGGACGCTCAGGACGACGCCTCCAACTTCCAGAGAAACTTCTCCATCGGCGAGGTGGAGGTCGAAGGAAGCACGATTTACCACAAGACTGAATACCGCGAGCGCAGAAATCACTACGCGATGTTTTACGTCAATAAGGATATCTGCGGATTCGATACGAGCCGCGACGCTTTTGTCGGTATATATAACGGAGCAGACAGTCCTCGCGCTGTTGAAGCCGGCGTCAGCTACGACAGCATTGCCCACGGCTGGGCTCCTGTCGGAAGCCATCATCTGAAAGTCACACTTGAGCCGGGAAAGCTGTATTCGTGCATCTTTATTCTCGGATACTGTGAGAATCCATACGAGAAGAAATTCTCGGCTCCGGGAATCATTAACAAGGAGCCTGCGGACAGGCTTATCTCGTTGTTCGGTACTGATGATCAGTTTGATGCCGCCCTGCATGCTCTCAGAGTTTACTGGAAGGATCTCCTTTCGGGCTACAAGGTAGTTTCAGGAAACGAAAAGCTCGACAGAGCCGTAAATACCTGGAATCAGTATCAGTGCATGGTAACGTTCAACATGAGCAGATCTGCCAGTTACTATGAGAGCGGCCTCGGACGCGGAATGGGATTCCGCGATTCGTGCCAGGATCTCCTCGGTTTTGTGCATCTGATACCTGAAAGAGCTCGCGAAAGGATAATTGACATCGCAAACACGCAGTTCCCGGACGGCAGTGCGTATCATCAGTATCAGCCTCTTACAAAGCGAGGCAACATGGCAGTCGGAAGCGGCTTCAATGACGACCCTCTCTGGCTGATCGCTTGCGTCTCTGCATACATCAAAGAGACCGGAGACTTCAGCATACTTGATGAGCAGTGCACTTACGACAATGATATGAACAACACGGCTCCTCTTCTGGATCATCTCAGAAAGAGCTTCGGATTTACGACCACACATCTCGGTCCTCATTCCCTTCCGCTGATCGGACGCGCAGACTGGAATGACTGTATGAATCTCAACTGCTTCTCGGAGCATCCCGGTGAGAGTTTCCAGATAACCGGTCCAAGCGAAGGACCTGTCGCTGAGAGCGTATTCATAGCCGGAATGTACGTAAAATACGGCATAGAGTTTGCGGACATGCTCACCCATATCGGATACGGCGCAGAAGCTGCAGAGGTAATGGGCAAAGTGGAAGAAATGCGCGCCGCAGTACTCGACGCAGGCTGGGACGGAGAATGGTTCAGACGTGCATATGACGCTTTCGGTCATCCTGTCGGAAGCAAGGAATGCGAAGAAGGCCGTATATTTATAGAACCTCAGGGCATGTGCGTAATGGCAGGCATAGGAGCAGAGACCGGAGAGGCTGAAAGAGCCCTCAGAAGTGTAGAGGAACATCTTGAAACCGAATACGGCATCATGGTGCATCAGCCTGCTTATACAAAATATCACCTCGAGCTTGGCGAGATATCATCCTACCCTCCTGGTTATAAGGAGAACGCAGGTATTTTCTGCCACTGCAATCCATGGATAGTCATATCAGAGGCTATGCTGGGACACGGCAGCCGCGCCTTCGATGTATACCGCAAGACAAATCCGGTATTCCTTGAAGACATAAGCGAGATACACCGTACTGAGCCGTATGCATACTGTCAGATGATCGCGGGCCGGGATGCCGCGACACACGGCGAAGGCAAAAACAGCTGGCTCACAGGTACAGCGGCATGGTCATTTGTAGCCGTCAGCCAGTACATTCTGGGAATCAGACCTGAACTTGACGGACTGCGCGTAGACCCTTGTCTGCCGGCAGATATCGATTCGTTAAGCTGCGTGCGCAAGTTCAGGGGATCGACCTATCATATAAATGTTGAAAACAAATCGGGCGGTCTGAAAGGCACGGCTTCCGTTACCGTTAACGGAAAACCTTCCGGGAACCTCATACCGGTACCGGTTGAGCCTTCTGACATCGATGTCCGCATTACAATAAGCTAAAGCTTTTTCTTCATACTTCCATACATAAAAAACGATTCCGCGTTCTTGCGTCATCAGCCGGACGGAAGAACGCGGAATCGTTTTTTGTTTTATTCTTACAGACATCCTGTCAGTTCATCTCTTACCATGTCCATGCGGGCATCGCTTATGCCGAAGTCCATCTGCTTGTAACTCCAGGCAGCACGCGAAATACCATGCCGCTCAAACACGCGGTTTATCACCTTGTACCATTCAAGCGCTTCTTCAGGTGAAACAACGTCGATCACGCCATACTCACCGCAATACAGGTCTGCACCATATTCATAAGCCTTGGCAAGCGCAGACTCAAACAGCTGCTCAAACATCTCCTCTGTGGTGCCTGAGTCCCTGAATGCCACCCTCTTTTCTTTATCCAGTCTCGGATCCCAATATGCACCCTGATGTGTGAAGTCATGGGGTTCATAGCAATGGAAGCTGTACGCGACCAGGCTGTCCTGCGGAGCATCGAGGTCCTTTACTGCCCTTACATCATTATAATCGTAACTGCCTATTACTATCGCTGTGTCGGGAGCATATCTGCGTATGCGTTCAATGCATTCCGATGATATCTTCTTCCACACAGGCAGATATGAAGCTTCGGTGATCTCATTGAGAAGATCGAATGCCACGTTCTCATGATCGTCTCCAAACTCCCCGGCCAGTCTTTCCCAGAGCCTGAGGAATCTTTCCTGATAATCCCTGTTTTCGAAGAATCCCGACTCCTGCTCTCCTGCGTCAAATGAGTATCCCGGTGCTTTATGAAGATCGAGCATGACATTCAGGCCGCAGCGCTTTGCCGCATCCACCGCCCTTCTGATCCTCTCTATACCGTCATCCATGAGCTCAGCAACATCGTAGTCTACCGGAAGCCTTACATGATCGGCTCCCCACGATGCTATGGTCTCAAAGTCCTTTTCAGTTATAAATCCGTTGAGTCTTTCAGGACTGTAATCACACTGCGACATCCACCCTCCCAGGTTGACGCCTTTGTAAAAACCTTTTTCCTTAAGCACTTTGCTCCCCTTTCACGTCCCAAATTCTGATATATGAGCTGCATTTATGATATATTAGTTAACAGTTAAAAACCACCTGTTATTCATAAGAAAAGAGAGTTGTTCCCTTGATCAGAAAACTCATGTTCCGGCTGCTTCCGGTACAGGTGATCCTGGCAGCCGTAGGCACTGTCAATATGATAGTATCCAGCTACTTTGCCAGCAACTATGTCGGCACAGAGGCGATGAGCGCTGTCGGTTTATACGGACCGCTCAACATGTTCTTCGGAGCGGTAGCTGTTATGCTGGTCGGCGGTTCGTCCATACTTTGCGGTGAATACCTCGGTCAGAACCGTCAGGATAAACTGCAGGAAGTCTACTCTCTTGACCTTTTATTATCTGTACTGGCCGGACTTCTATTTACTGTAATAATCATATTCCTGGCTGTTTTTGACCTGACAGGATTTCTTACTCAGGATACAACCGTGCGCCCTCTGCTGAACCGGTATCTCATCGGCCAGGCGATTGGTATCATCCCTCTCATACTCAGCAGCCAGTTTGCATCATTTCTGTTCATCGAAAACAAGGGGCGCATAACTCAACTGGCGGTGCTCGTTTTCATAATGGTTAATCTTGTGCTGAACTATCTGTTTGTTGCTGTGATGCACATGGAAGCATTCGGGCTTGCACTGGCATCATCCTTAGGAATGTGGGCGTACCTTGCAGTAGAAGTATGGTATTTCGTATCAGGCAGATCGCATCTGCGCTTCACCCTGAAAAAGCCTGATCCGAAAGAGTGCGCAAACCTGTTCAGGATCGGTCTCCCGGGAGCCATGATCAACGGATACCAGACCTTCCGCGGCCTGATAGTCAACAGGCTGCTCGAGGTATATGTTGGTGCTGTTGGGATATCCGCATTTGCTGCAGCTAACAACCTTCTGGCCCTCTTCTGGGCTGTACCTGTCGGTATGCAGGCCGTTTCGCGCATGCTCATGAGTGTCGCAATCGGTGAAGAAGACCGCAGGTCTCTGACGGAAGTCATGAGGGTCGCCTTCAGGCAGTATATCCCGCTGATGTGTGCAATATCTGCAGCATTGATCCTTCTGGCACAGCCACTGACACATATCTTTTATAAAGATCCTTCAGATCCGGTATATATGATGACCGTCTGGGGCTTCCGCATACTGCCGCTCTGCATGCCTCTCGGCATCGTCTGCATGCATTACGTATGTTACGCTCAGGCAACAGACAGACAGCGCTTTGTACATGTTCTTACCCTATTCGACGGTCTGATCAGCGTATCTCTCTTTACAGCCATACTGATCCCGTTCATAGGCATGAACAGTGTATATATCGCTAACGTTATCAACGGCATCGTCTCGATCCTTATCATAATCATATACGCAACGAAGATGAACGGCCACTTCCCGCGGACAATGGACGAGCTGATGGTGATTCCTGACAGTTTTGGAGCGGGCGAAGATGAATATACCGAGATCTCGGTAAGGAGCATTGACGAAGCTGTCAGCATATCTCAGCATATCCAGGAATTTTGCCTGAGCAAAGGAATAGACAGACGCAGATCTTACTACGGAGGTCTTGCCGCAGAAGAAATGGTAGTTAATGTTATAGATCACGGTTTTGCCAAGGATAAAAAAGACCACTCCGTTGATGTCAGAGTGGTCTGTAAAGACGATGAGGTCATTCTGCGTATCAAGGACGACTGCGTGCCGTTTGATCCTGTAGAGCGAAATCACCTTACTGAAGGCGGTGATGCTGCATCCAACATAGGCATACGCATGGTCTATTCCATCGCAAACAACATAAAATATCAGAATCTTTTCGGCCTGAACGTGCTTACGATACGCATCTAGACCCGGTTCTTAAATCACGCCTGCCGGTATAAGTATAATCAGCAACAAGGCATCGATTCCCCATACTCCGATGAGGAATCTTTTTCTTTTTGCCGGAGCCATGTCAGGCACGTAGTTTGCTGCCAGGAAAAACGGTATATACGTAGTTATGAATACCGGAAGCACTCCCCACCATTTGTATACCCATATAAAAGAATGATTTGACGTTCCTGCGAGGAATGACTCGAATAGCGCGAACAGCAGCGCCATGCTCAGCGCTCCGGCAAGTTTGCAGTCAATGCCTTTTTTGCCGTTTTTTGCAAAATATCTTGTGCTGCGGTCTTCCGGCAGCATCTTAAGTGATATCATTCCCGCCAAAGAGAACATCATGGACAGTTCCCAGCACACTCCGATCAGAAGAATGAATGTTGTAGACTCGTTGCTGACTGACCATAGCGGATATCCCGTCACATGCCCTATTATCGCATTACATATCTCATAGAACCAATGGACTCCGTAAAGCGCAAACCCGGCGTATATCATGTCGTATTTCTTATTATGAAACTCAGTCCAGTATACGTAGAACACGACCGCAAGGATGAAAATGAAGGTCCAGTTGAAGTTGTCAGTGCTGCGCACCTGTATGGCATTTACAAGGTCTTTCGCAGCCTGAGACCCGTCTCCCCAGAACACAAAATGCATAATCCAACCCCCTTTCTGCTACTTGGATACTGCCTTGAAAAGATTCTTATTGGCAGCATACAGTTTTTTGAAAGTTTTA
The DNA here is from genome assembly GCA_902801255.1 of uncultured Eubacteriales bacterium. GTDB lineage: Bacteria > Bacillota > Clostridia > Peptostreptococcales > Anaerovoracaceae > Crickella. The sequence continues at coordinate 47,855 of CADCHO010000004.1, forward strand.
TAATACGGTTTATACTTTGCGTGTTTTTTCATATCCGGTTTATAAGTTTCAGCGACCGGTATGAATTGTTTGGTGCATTCAATATCAGGTATAAGTCCGAGTCCGACAGCAACCACTGCAGCAGCTCCTACAGCTCCCACATTCTGAGGCGAAGAGACTGTCTCCAAAGTCCTTCCTGTGATATCCGCAAGCATCTGGCATGATACCGGCGCGATAGCTCCTCCTCCGACGAATCTTATAGGGTCAGATGTCTTTACCAGTCTGCTCTGGCATTCCAGCATCCATCTCAGATGATAGAATACTCCCTCCAGAACAGCATGTATCATCTGAGTCTTTCCGGTCTCAAGTCCCAGGCCAAAGAACATTCCGGTCGCATTCGGATCTTCGAAAGGACATCTGTTTCCGTGAAGCCAAGGAGTGAAAATTACTCCTCCCGAGCCCGGCTCCACATCCTTTACTACCTCATTGAGATATGAGAACAGGCTTGTGTTTCTCTGCTCGTAGTCTGACGGAACGCCTTCTTTCTTTATGTAAACGCCTATCTCATCAAGTGCAAGATGGTCCCTTACCCACTCAAGACACTTACCCGCGGTCTCCATCTCGGCAAAGTAATTATATTTCCCCTCCTGTGCGCCGGTCACAGAGGCTATCATTGAAGTGACATCAACTACCTGCCTCTTGGTTACTGTAGATACCCATCCCGACGTGCCGCTGTAAATATGCGTATCTCCGACCTCTACACTGCCTGCACCTACGCCTATCAGAGACGCGTCTCCGCCTCCTCCGAACACAGGTGTCCCTGCCTTGAGTCCGAGCTCCGAAGCAGCCTTTTCAGTCAGTCCGCCGACTTTATCAGTAGATTTGATGATCGTAGGCAGAAGATCCATATTGATCCCGAACATCTCACACAGTTCAGTACTCCAGCATTTACCTTCAGGGCGCGTGTCATATATGAGGGTCCCGAAGGCAGAATCTTCAGTCATAGTGAACTCGCCGGTGCAGCGGCTGATAAGATAGTCCTTTACATCAAGCCATCTGTAAGCATCTTTGAATCGCGGTTCGTGATTCTCCAGCCATTTGTATTTCCATACCGGATCCTTTACAGAACTGGTTACAGCACCCGTTATCCTGAGGCTTGGTATCAGCTTGAATACATTTGCGCCTGCGATCTGAATACCGTTTGCGATGCCCTTTTTAAGCTCTTCTTTAGCGCGCTGATCCATGTAGCTCATAGGTCTGTGGATAGGCTCGCCGTTTTTATTTACAATGACGAGCCCCTGCATCTGCGAGCAGAATGAAATGCCTTCTATCTGATCGGGCGTTACATCAACCTTGCCGAACAGTTCCCTTGTGCTTACGGCCATGCCGTTCCACCAGTCATCACCGTCCTGTTCTGCTCCGCCACCTTCAAGGATATACAGAGGATATCCTGCTGATGTGGATTCGAGCAGCCTGATCGTCTTATCCACCTCTAAGAGACAGGTTTTTACTCCGGTAGTACCGATATCATATGTAAGGATAAACGCCATGTTCACTCCTGTTCTACTGATCTGTTTCCGTTCCCGTATATTCCACTGCAAGCATCGTAAGATCGTCGAACTGTTCAGTCCCCGCTGCAAACTCAGATACAGCCTTGCGGACATTTCTCAGCAGCTCTTCGACAGGAGCGTAACTGTCTGCGTTCAGTGCTTCGAGCATCCGGTCTGTGCCAAACAGTTCATTTTTAGCATTTGCTGCTTCAGGTACGCCGTCAGTATATACGAACAGCTTGTCTCCAGGCTTGAGCTGAAGCTCGTAATCTGTATATTTAACTTCTTCCATGCCTCCGATAACAAATCCATGCTTATCCTTGATGATCTCAAACTCGCCTCCGACGCGACCGATCACAGGATACTCATGTCCGGCATTGGATGCCACGATATTGCCTGTTGAAAGCTCCAGAACGCCCAGCCAGACCGTGACGAACATCTCCATCTGATTGTTTTCACAGATTTCCTTATTTACTTTTTCAAGTACTTCAGCAGGTGTATTATCTCCCGAAGCGAAAGACTTGATAAGCACCTTGGAATTCATCATGAACAGCGACGCAGGTATGCCCTTTCCGCTGACATCCGCGATCACCAGACACAGATGATCATCATCGATAAGGAAGAAGTCATAGAAATCTCCCCCTACCTCTCTGGCAGGCTCCATCATGGCAAATAACTCAAATTCTTTTCTCTCCGGGAAAGGAGGAAATTCATGCGGAAGCACGCTTGTCTGTATCTGATTCGCCATATGCAGCTCACTTACGACGCGATCGCGCTCTGCCTTCTCGCGATGCTGCTTTTCGACCTTTTTCATCTTTTCGCGAACATACAGCTGCAGAACGGCAAGAGAGCAGCCTGCAAATGCTGCCATCGCAAGCACAAAGAACCAGGCCTGCTCGTAAAAGGCTTTTGCCTTAATGATCGTGGCAGTCATGGTTTTGCTGTTTCTGCCCAACGCATCCATTACCTGCATATCGAATCTGTATGTTCCGCCTTTCAGATTTGTGTAGTACAGCGCCCCAAGGTCGCTGAGCTTTAAAGTCGACGGCTTTCTTTCGAAGCCTCTGAGCATGAATGATACTGTAGGATCCGTCAGTGAATAGTTGCAGACATATGCATAAACCGCCAGCTTCTTTGTGCTTGCCGGGATCCTCAAATAACCTTTCCCGTCAGGATATATAAATCTGCTGTCCGCTTTTACAAACGGGACCGACATTTTCAGCTCTTCGATATCTTCCAGTGACTCTTCAATATTTACCTTAACCACTCCGGATCTGCCTGATATGTAAAGGTCACCGTTTTCCGCCAGATAATTGTACGGATTGCTTGTGGCTATGCACGGGATCCCATTGGCTATTCCATAGTGGACCGGATCGGTAACCTTATTTGCCATCAGGTCCTTACCAGGCGCAACGTAGATTCCGTCACTGCTGAGTATCCACATATCGCCCTTGCTGTTTTTAATCATATCCAGGTTGTCCGGATATGGGAATTTGCTTATGGTTTTTACCTTATAGTCTTCTGTCATATAGGCAAGCGAGTTCCCTGTAACCAGCCAGAAGACCTTGTTTTCTTCATCATATTCAATCCGCATTATGACGCCGGAAGTCAGTCCTGCATCTCTGCCTATATTACTTGTACCCTCGCTGTTTACAACATAAATACCATCACCGTTTGACCCGACCAGCACGTCCCCGTTCGGCCCTTCGCATACGTTGAGAGTTTCGTTATTGTATATGCCATTATCCTTGTCACAGATAGTAACAACCGCATCGTCTTTTATTATGTTGAGTCCGCCCGTGATCGCAACGAGTATTCTGCCGTCTCTCGTTTCACAAACGCTGCGAATACGGTTTGAAAGGAGTCCATCTGTCTCATCAAAGACTGTGAGTTCTCCATGGTCATAACGCAGAAGACCCAGTGATTTCCATGTGGATATCCATAGACGGTCCCGGCTGTCACGTATTATTGAGCGTATACGTATACCATCCAGCAGCTCAAGGAGATCGGAACCCGTCTGGTCCTCTCTGAGCGGACCTCCGTCTGCTTTTCTTACTGAAGTCAACGGAATGGACTCCACCACCCCTTCACCATCTGTAACTATAAGCCCGTTATCCGAGCCCATGAACAGTTTCCCATCCAGCATGCATGTAGTGTTGATGACTCTGTCTTCGAGTCCGTAGCGCGCAAAGACATCTGTGAAGCGGTTAGCCACCAGTTTCATTACACCCTGGCGTGAAGATGTAAACCACAGATTGCCCTGATAATCCATCATCACATGGTCTACGGAGTTGTTGAGAGGCAGGTAGTCCAGAGAGTGGAATCCGTCATCAGCTATCACCCCTACACCGCCGCGTGTGCACACCCATAAATAATCTCCTATCGAAATAATATCGTATACACCGATGAGCGGAGAGATATCGATATGCTCCGCAGTATTGAAGCCGCTTTTAAGATTAACGTGAAAGACCCCCTCATCTTCAGTTCCATAGTATATCCATCCCGGTCTTTTTTTGTCCGGATACACACAGGTTATAGTATGCATTGTCTCGTCTTTCTCGTAATAGTTAACGAGATTCCCGTCACGAAGTATGAATATATTGCCATCATGTGATGTGCAGTAAACAAGGCCATCGCTGCCCGCGACCATGCTTTCAACGTACACATCATCAATTCTTTCGTCATCCAGGGTGATCATCTCAAGATCCGGTTTGAACATTGAGATGCCGGCAGTTGTCCCTACATAGACGCAGCCGTCCTCATCCCCTTCGATATCGTTGATTTTGGAAGCCCCCAGACCGTCTTTTTCGTCCCAGAACCGGAACTCTCCGTTCTCCATGACAGCCACACCGTTATCATTAGTACCGATCCAAAGCCTGTCCTGCTTGTCGACATACAGGCTGGATATGCTGTTGACTCCCTGTGTAGAATCCAGACGTTCGAAATTATAACCATCGTATCGTACAAGACCCGCATAGCATCCTATCCAGATAAAGCCTTCTGAAGTCTGTACGATGGTGTTTGCTTCAGCGCCAGGAAGGCCGTTGGTATTGTCGTACACAACAGCAGTGTAATTATCGTTGTTCCTGACAGGATCAACGGCCGGCTTTACAGCATCAGTATCTGCAGCTGCAGCTGTCTGTGTCATAATAAGCAACACTAAAACCATGCTCATCACAAGCCAAGCGCAGACTCTTATTCCTTTTGACAATTTATATTGAAGTCTCATTTAGGTGTTTTTCCTTACCCGAAACATTTCCGACTAATGCTTTCTGCAGCATAATGTGCATACTGCCTATACATAGTTTATTATACTAAAAAAAGCCTCTGGGGTATAGCAAAGGCTTTTTTCAGCATTCTTGCTTAATAACATTTTATCCTTTTCTGTTCTGATCTTTCGGACTTAATTCCTGCAGTCTCCTGAAGCTCAGGAGCACCATCGACACGGACATTATGAAAGCCATTGTGTCAGCGATAGGACTGGCGGCAAGAACACCGTTTATACCAAAGAACTTCGGAAGTATGATAAGCAGCGGGATCAGAAACAGTCCCTGCCTCGACAGTGACACCAGAAGACCCTGCCTGTGATTGCCGGTTGCCGAGAAATAGTTGATAGTTACCGGCTGTATGTTCTGGAAAAACACCAGCAGCATGTAGATCTTCAGATATTTTTCCGCAAATTCATAATACAGGTCGGAACCCGTTCCGAATATCGAAATTATCTGTCTCGGGCATGTCTGGAGTGCTATAAAGAACAGCACCCCTACCGTAAAGGCTGCTCCAAACGCTCTCCAGTATGTGCCCTTCACGCGGTCGTATTTTTTTGCACCGAGATTGAATCCCCATATAGGCTGGCACCCCTGTGCAAGTCCCACGGCAAACGACACCATTATCATATTGGTCTTCTGAGCGATGCCCGCCACTGCCAGCGGGATATCCGGTCCGTATATGGACGCGGCTCCGTAAGATGACAGAACATTATTGAGTACTATCGCCGTACACATCATGAGCATGTGATTGCAGAAGTTCGGGATGCCTGCTGACATGCTCCTCTTAAGATGCGGCAGGCTAACCTTCATATCGATTATTTTTATATCGAAGGCCTTGAATCGCGGCAAGTAGAGAATCGCCAGCAGGAAGCTGAATATCTGCGATACAGAAGTTGCGACAGCAGCTCCGACAAGACCCATGCCCAGCGGAAACATAAACAGCCAGTCGAGGAACACATTCAAAACAGCGCCGGAAACGGTACAGATCATCGAATAGTTAGGACTTCCGTCAGCTCTTATGATCGTAGACGCGGTATGCGAAAACATGTGAAACGGAAGTCCGATCGTCGTAATTGAAAGGTATGACACCGCATAGTCATACACCATCCCGTCCGGATCAGCTCCGCATACAGCAACTACTTTAAACCTTAATAAAAAAAGCAGAATTCCCGTTACAAGACCGGCAATGATAACTCCCGTAAGTCCCGTATGCACATACTTTCTTGCTTCATCGAGCTCATCCGCGCCCTGACTGATGCTGAAATTTGCCGCGGTTCCTATTCCAAACAGCATGCTGAGCCCTGTCGTCAGTGTCACTGTCGGAAACACGACATTAGTGGCAGCATTTCCGAGCATGCCAACCACGTGACCGATAAATATCTGGTCAGTAACATTATAGGCTGCTCCTATAAGCATGCTGATTATTGCAGGAATCGAAAACCTTGCTATCAGAGTCGCAAGCGGAGCACTGCCAAGCGGATTGTCAGCTGCATGTGTGTAAGAACCTTGCTTCATGCTTTTATAATACCATAAACAGAAGGTACAAAAAGAGGAGCATATGACTTCGCATATGCTCCATCTGTATTGGCTTTTTCAGGTTTATTCCTCGCCCTTGATCTCTCTGATTCTGGAAAGGATCATCTTCTCGTTATACAGGAAGAAGAGGCACGCGCCGGTAACGCATGTGACGAATGCCACCGCTGCTGTTGCTCTGTAGCTTCCCGGTGTACCCGAAACTGTGATGGATGTGAATACTACCATAGCGAGAGCCTGGCCCATTTTGAAGGCAAATGTACGCGCTGCGAAGAACATGCCGCTGCGGTCCTCACCTGTCTCAAGGCGGCTGAGTTCTGCTACGTCAGCAACGCAGGCCTGAGGCAGAATACCAAGGATAGCCATAGGCACGGATGCACAGACCGCTACGATGAAGCCCCAGTACAGACCTTTTCCGCAAAGGAAAGTAATAAGGAATACCAATGCGTATCCGAAGAATCCCGTGATTATCATTTTCTTCTTTCCGATCTTCGGAGCCAGTTTGTTGACTATAGGATACTGGCATACACTGAGGAACGTCATGGTTGCCGTCAGCACGAAAGTCCATGTATCCTCGATCCCCATCAGCTTGGTCTCATAGAAAGCGAGTCCTGTCTGGAAGAGCGTCAGGGCAAAGAAGTAGATAACGTCGCTGTAAACGAAGCGTCTGAACTGCCTGTTCTGGAAGGTCTTGAGAAGCGATGAGAACGCCTTTGTCTCACTCGGCTTAGCCTCAAGATAGTCACGCTCCTTGATATAAAGGGACGGTACAAGCATGGCTATACATGCGAGGGTCGCCATAATTGCAACCGCCATTCTTACTGATCCCGCCAGACCGAAAGCTCCCTGAAGAACTCCGGCAACATTAGGCAGCATGAATGATATCGACTGGCCTGCAATGAATGTGAATGAAATGTATGTAGATACATTTATGCGGTGTTCCTGCGTGTCACCAAGCTCAGCGATCAGAGCGTTGTACGGTGTGCAGAATATTGTCATGAACAGATAGAACGTTATCAGCAGTGCAAAGAGAATCACGTCATTGATGACAATGTTTCCTGTCTGAGGCAATGTGAACAGTCCGATCGTAATAAGTGCAAACGGGACAGCGATCGCACGCATGAACGGAATCCGGCGGCCGCCCTTGAATTTTGCGCGATCAGACCATCCGGCAATAAGAGGATCTGTGATAGCATCGAATACACGTCCTACAGCCAGTACAAGTCCGAACAGTGTGAGCTTAAACACTATCGGATGCTGGGTTATCCCCGAAGCAAATATACCTGTGAGCGGGTTCTGCTCATCAGGGGTACCGGTATAGTAATAAACCATCCAGTTAGCAACTATTCCCGAAAGCAGGCTCCACCCAAACTGTCCTACAGCGAATATCCACAGCAGTTTGTTGGTGATAGGTTTCTTCTGCATGTTGTTTCTCCTTGTATCAAACAAAAAAACTGAAGAGAGCAGTTTGTCAACTGTCCCTCCCTTTCCCGGTACATTGTAGCATGTACAGCGGGCATATTGAAACTCTTTTTTATCAGTGGGTTTCCCCTTTCCGCTTACTTCAGCGGAGCTCCTGCAAAGCTGACTGCAGCTCTTGCAAGTACATCGGTCGGATCAATGGAAGGTATACCTGTTTCCCCTATGATATCGAAAGCCATCGGCAGTTCTGTGCATCCGAGAATAAGGATTTCTGCTCCTTTCCCCTTCATCTCGGATATGACTCCGTCTATATCAAGATCCGAAAAATCCATCTTTCCTGCCTTGACGTGATCATATATCAGGCTCATGATGATCTCCTGCTTTTCTGCAGAAGGATATACCGGCTCTATACCCTTTTCTTTTAGCGCATCACCATATACTCCGCTCCGGCAGGTACCGTCTGTCGCAAGTACCCCTGCCTTCTTCACACCCATCTCAAGAATAAGCTGAGCAGTCAGTCTTGGCATATGCAGTACAGGTATTTTTAAGTCTTCACACACACTGTCATAGAAGTAATGTGCGGTATTGCATGCCATAATGAGGACATTGGCGCCGGCTTCTTCAAGTCGTTTTGCGCTCTTCTTCATCTCCGGTCTGGGATCTTCTCCACCATGCAGTATCGCAGCGGTCCTGTCTGCTATCCTCGTATTACAGTCTATCAGCACAGGAATATTATCCTGATCGCAGGACGCAACAGTATTATTGAGTATCTTCTCGGCAAGGTCGTAGGTAGCCAAAGGACCCATCCCGCCGATTATTCCTATCGTTTTATAACTGTTCATTTTAACTACCTTCTATATGCAGCTCCGAATCAAAGTATTTCTGTGAGTATCCTTATGAAGAAAATCACCAGTACGGTAAGCATGAGCGGACGTACAGCCTTAGCTCCCTTCTTTTCGAAGAATGTCACACCGATGTAATTGCCTATGATACCGAATAAGCCTCCGAAAAACCCCAACAGTAATATTACCTTACCGTTCATAAGATAAACCGCAAGTGACGACAGATTGGTCGTTAAATTTATGGATTTTGCAACACCGTTGGCCTCTCCGAGTCTGAAGTGCGCAAAAGCTGTCAGGAGCAATATGAGGAATGTTCCTGTTCCGGGTCCATAGAACCCGTCATAAACTCCTATAAGAAGTGCCACCAACGCCGAACGAATAATGGTCTGCCGGTTGCTCAACGGTTCCTTTTCGTCCATCTTTTTATTTCGCATGACATACAGCGCCGTCAGCGGGATAATGACAAGCATGATCCTTTTGAAGAGTTCTGCATCCACCATCAGTGCGAGATTCGCTCCGGCTGATGAACCGATAATGGCCATTAGAATACACAAGGCAGCCCTGCGCCACGGGATGTATCCGAGTCTTGCAAGCCTGTATGTCGATATTGTAGTGCCCATACCCGAACTCAGTTTGTTGGTCGCTATGGCGTTGTGAACAGGCACGCCGGCAATCATATAAGCGGGCAGCGAGATTAGCCCTCCGCCGCCCGCAACTGCGTCAACGAACCCTCCGAGAAATGTCAGAGGGCATACTATTAAGAAAGTCCAAATACTTAATTCCATTCCGGTTTTATCTCTTAGTCCTTTATAACCAGTTAACCAATTATAAGCGGTCTGAGTCTGCGCGTCATAATCGCTGCCAACAGGATCTTCAGTGCATCCGGAATAATATACGGGAACACACACCATGAAAGAGCAGTTATCAATCCGATGCTTCCGCTGTCCCTTGCATATACCACCATAAACCATGCGGTACCGAATGCATAGCAGACCAGCAGACCTGCGATCATCGAAGCAACAAGTGCTTTAAGACTCCTGCCCAGAAAACGCTCCATCAGCCACATCAGAAGTGCTGAAAATACAAATCCGATTATGTAACCTCCGGTGGCACCGAACAGATGACCGATACCGCCTGTGAATCCGGAAAAAACAGGAAGACCTGCCGCACCAAGAAGCAGATATATGACTACCGCAAGTGTTCCGTTCCTGCCCCCCAGCAGACCTACAGCGAGAAATACTCCGAATGTCTGCATGGTGAACGGTACAGCTGCTGGGATGGATATCCACGAGCATACAGCCATGACCGCGGCACAAACCGCGATCATGGCAGCGTCTTTTGTATGAAGGCCTTCATGGCCTGCTTTGGTTTTCACTTCAGTATAATTTGACACTTAATTTACCTTCTTAATTAACTTTATTTTTTTGATTTAGGAAATTCCTTTCCCTCTCTTCTTGTCTCATAATCGCTGATGATCATAGCAGCCGAGAGGTCTCCTACAACGTTGATTCCTGTACGTCCCATATCGAAGATACGGTCTACGCCGGCAACGAGCGCAATACCTTCAACAGGCAGTCCTACAGACTGGAGTACCATAGCAAGCATGATCATGCCTGCGCCAGGTGTTCCGGCTGTTCCAACCGAAGCGAGTGTAGCTGTCAGAACGATTGTTACCATCTGCCCGAGTGTCAGATGGATTCCGTAGCAGCTTGCGATGAAGATAGCGCAGACACCCTGATAGATCGCGGTACCATCCATGTTGATGGTAGCACCGAGCGGGAGCGTGAAGCTGGCTACATCCTTACGTCCGCCCATCTTCTCAGCACATTCCATTGTAACAGGAAGTGTTCCGATTGATGATGTGCTCGAGAAAGCAAACAGGAATGCCGGGAGTGCTCCCTTGAGGAACTGTACAGGATTCATGTGGCCGAGAGTCTTGACTGCAAGAGAATATGTGAACAGTGCGTGCACCGCGTATGCGATGTAAGCTGTCAGCAGTACCATTGCGAGCGATCCGAGCACCTGAGGTCCGTTGACTGCCACTACCGGTGTGATCAGGCAGAATACGGCGATCGGAGTCATCTTGATGATTCCTCTCATGATTACCATGAACACTTCATAGGCACTGTCGATCCATTCCTTGAACGGAAGGCCCTTATCCCCGGCAAGGATTATACCGAATCCGACGAAGAGAGCGATAACGATGACCTGCAGCATTGTATTATTTACCATAGGCTCGAACAGGTTGGATGGGAAGATATTTACGATGGTGTCCATGAAGCTCGTAGGCTCTGCAGCTTCATATTCCAGCGCGCTTGTCTCCAGCACCTTATATGTTCCCTTGAAAATATTCGCGAAGAGAAGTCCGATGACGATAGCGAATGCTGTTGTGCAGAAATAGTAAATGATAGTACGGAGTCCGATGGTACCAACCTTCTTGATGTCCGAAAGCGATACAACACCCTGAACGATCGAAGTGATTACGATCGGTACTACGATGAACTTGAGCAGGTTGAGGAAGATAGTACCGAACGGCTTGATATAAGCTTCGGTAAAATCTGCTGCCCCTAACGCAAGGAAAATAAGTCCCGCTACAATACCCAGGCCGAGAGCAATAAAGATTTGAATCGGCAATGAATTTTTAATTTTCTCCATAAAAACCTCCTTAAACCTATTAACCTCCTTACTTTATAGTTAACACACGGCTGAAGTCCTCCTCTTTTCAGCCAGGTGTAAACTATCGTCTAAATACTGTCAGCAGATTCTCTGACATTAGCGCCTGCCATTCTTATGGCTGCCTTTGCGAGAATAATTGTAGGATCTACAAATGCATCCGATCTCAGTCCCATTAAGCTGAAAGCGATAGGAAACTCCGTACTTGCGAGTATGAGCACCTCTGCGCCCTGTTTGCCAAGGTCTCCGACCAGGTTCTGCATGCTTTCGCGAACCGAATCCGGAATGACAGCCCTGCCCTTCTTGACATAGTCGTATACAAGAGACATTACCAGCTTCTGCTGTTCTTCGTTTGGATATACAGTCTGGATCCCCATGCGCTCAAGTGCATGACCGAACAATCCGCTCTGCACGGTGCCGTCGGTCGCGAGAACTGCGGCTCTGTCTACTCCATTGAGTTTCAGCAGTTTAGCTGTCTCCTCAGGCATTTCGATAATAGGAATGCTGATTTTGTCCTTTATATCATCTACAAAACAGTGAGCCGCGTGGCAGGCTATCACTATAAAGTCAGCTCCGGCTGCCTCAAGTCTTCTGGCGCTTGCCAGCATCTCAGGCGCAGGGCTTTCGCCTCTGCCCAGGATAGCTTCCGTCCGGTCAGGTATCCTGGTATCGTTATCGACTATCATAGGGATATGTTCCTGGTCTGAGCTGGCGTCTGTCATGCTTATGATCCTGCTCATCAGGTCTACTGTCGCAGCAGGACCCATGCCGCCCATGATACCTATGGTCTTTGGCATTTCAGCCTCCTTTCTGAAGATGCAACAGCCGCGCCTTTATAAAGCGCGGCTGTCACCTAATGCTTTACTTGAGTAATGCCGCTATAGCTTCAGCACATTTTACGCACTTTTCTTTTGAGATCGACGCGATGGATACGCGGATTCCCTTTGCCAGTGCCAGGCAGAAAATATCCTGCTCTTCAAGCTTTCTGCCTACTTCTGCAGGGTCGTCACATGCGATGGTCACAAAGAATCCGGCTCTGAACGGTACGCACTTAACACCGTTGTCATTGAGTGTCTTTTCGAAAATGCGGCCGCGCTCGAGCAGCATGTCACGGTATACCCTTCTCTCTTCGTCTACCTTTGCCCTGAGTTCAGGATCTGCGTAGATCTTGCCCATTACTACCATAGCTGAACGGTTGCAGTTCGACCATGTGGAACGGGCTGCATATTCTGCTGCACGTCTGAACTCTTCAGCATCTTCCGCATTCTTAGCCATGCATACGATAGCTCCGAGTCTCATACCATATGCGGTAAGAGTCTTGGATGCGCTGTATCCGAAAATCGTAAGCACATGATCTCCGAGGTCAGCAAGTTTAGGCACAAATGCGCGCACCTCATCTTCTTCACCTGCATAATCAATGTATGCGATGTCGAGGAAAAGTACGACCTTGCATGCTGCCTTGTTGATCACTGCGATCATTGCATCCCAGTCTTCGAGGCTGAGTGAATAGCCTGTAGGATTGTGAGCAGGCGTGTTGATCATAAGTACAACCTGATCCTGTACTGCAGCAAGCTCATTCAGCTGCTTCTCGAGGTCAACAGCATCAAATCCGCCATCCTCGTTGAAGAATCTGAAAGTCTTGAGTTTTCTGCCCTGTGATACGGCAATGTTTTTATAGTTTGCCCAGCACCAGTCATGTGTGAGCACGCTGTCACCGTAATTGGAGTAATTCTGGATCACGCTTGTAATACTTCCGGTTCCTCCAGGTGTCACGCACAGATTGATGTGCCCGGATGGCTCATAGTTTCCGAAAAGAGCCTTTACTACTGCTTCCTTGAATGCAGGAGTTCCGGTGATTGGAGCATACTCAGCATAGTCCGCAGGTGTCAGGGAGCGTATTGCTTCTGCGACAGATGACATTACTACAAGGTCACCGTTATCGTCGAGAAGAGCTCCTACGGTAGCGTTTACAACTGCGTCCTTACCCTTTGCGGCAATAGCAGCCTTAGCGCGTCCGCTCAGTGCGAATACTTTATCAGCGACAGGAATGGTCCTGCCATTCTCTTTCACAAAACCCATTTGTTACCTCTCCTTTGTACTTAAACAGGATATGCCTTGTTCTTCATGTCGATAGCAGCGGGATCCATCTCACTGCGAAGCGCTGCCCTTCTCTTGAAGTAGTCGAGCGCTACCTGACCGAACAGAGCATAAGTCAATACGTCCTCATCCTGCTCCTTGTAATCGCCCACTTCTGCCGTGAGCTTCTCAAGTTCAGGCTCAAGCAGGTCTGCAGGTCTGCAGGTGATCCTCTCGCTCTCATCAATCTTGGCGAGGACCTCAGGGTTCATAGGCATTGGGGTTGAACCGTATTTGCCTTTGAGTATCTCCTTAGTCTCCTTGGACAAAACTTTATATCTCTCACCCATCAGCACGTTGAGAACAGCCTGTGTTCCTACGATCTGTGACGACGGTGTTACAAGAGGCGGCATTCCGAGGTCATTCCTTACGCGAGGCACTTCCTGAAGAACTTCAAGATATTTGTCTTCAGCATTCTGGTCTTTAAGCTGCGACACAAGGTTTGAAAGCATTCCGCCAGGTACCTGATAGATAAGAGTCTTGATATCTGTACCCAGAACCTTGGTGTTCATGAGACCGCTCTTGAGATCCTTGTCTCTGATGGTCTGGAAGTGAGCAGCTATCTTTTCGAGCTTGCTGATATCGAGGCCTGTATCGTATTCGGTTCCTCTGAATGTCTCTACCATTACCTCGGTAGAAGGCTGGCTTGTTCCGCCTGAGAACGGCGAAATAGCTGTATCAATGACGTCAACTCCGTTCAGAGCCGCTACGTAATAGGTGATAGGAGCTACACCGCTGGTGCAGTGTGTATGCAGCTGGATAGGAATATCCACTGTCTCCTTGAGCATCTTGATCATCTCGCCTGCCGCTGTCGGCACCATGAGACCCGCCATGTCCTTGATGCAGATCGAGTCTGCGCCGAGCTCCTGGATACGGAGAGCGCGGCCCTTCCAGTATTCAGGTGTGTACGGCTCGCCGATAGTATATGACATCGCTACCTGAGCGTGAGCTCCGTATGCCTTGGTCGCTTTGACCGCTGTCTCAACATTGCGGAGGTCATTCAGCGCGTCGAATATCCTGATCCTGTCGATACCATTGTCGATCGACTTTTTGACGAAATAGTCAACTACGTCATCAGAATAGTGTCTGTAGCCGAGAAGGTTCTGGCCTCTGAGCAGCATCTGGAGCTGTGTGTTAGGCATTGCGGCACGGAGCTTTCTGAGTCTTTCCCACGGATCCTCATCGAGGAATCTGATGCAGGAGTCGAATGTAGCTCCGCCCCAGCACTCGATGGCTTCGTAACCGACCTCATCCATCAGAGCCAGTGCAGGTTCCATGTCTTCAAAAGGCATTCTTGTAGCGATCAGTGACTGCTGACCGTCTCTGATCGCAGTCTCCATTATTTTTATTTTCTTTCCCATTTTATTCCTCCATTGATATCAGACACCGAATATAGCCATGAATACGCCGGCAGCAACTGCCGTGCCGATTACTCCGGCTACATTAGGGCCCATGGCATGCATGAGCAGGAAGTTCGTAGGATCGGCTTCTGCGCCAACCTTCTGTGAAACTCTCGCCGCCATTGGAACCGCGGATACACCGGCGGAACCGATGAGCGGGTTGATCTTGCCGCCCGACAGCTTGCACATGAGTTTTCCGAAGAGCACTCCGGCAGCTGTACCGAAACTGAATGCTATCATTCCGAGGATGACGATCTTTATTGTAGTCCACTTGAGGAATGCTTCCGCACTGGTTGTAGCTCCTACTGAAGTTCCCAGGAAGATTACTACAATGTACATGAGCGCATTGGAAGCAGTATCCTGCAGCTGGCGAACGACTCCGCTCTCGCGGAAGAGGTTGCCGAGCATGAGCATTCCGATAAGAGGTGCTGTTGAAGGCAGGATCAGACATACGACGATCGTAACGATTATCGGGAACAGGATACGCTCTCTTTTCGAGACGTCTCTGAGCTGCTCCATCTTGATCTTACGCTCTGCTTCAGTTGTGAGCGCTTTCATGATAGGCGGCTGTATGATAGGTACAAGTGACATGTACGAGTATGCCGCCACGGCGATAGGCCCCATGAGTTCTCTCTGTCCCAGCTTCATTGCCAGGAAGATGGATGTAGGTCCGTCCGCTCCTCCGATTATGCTTACTGCTGCTGCCTGAGCTTCAGTGAATCCCATCAGCATCGCCAGCAGGAATGCTCCGAACACTCCGAACTGCGCAGCAGCTCCGAGCAGGAAGCTTTTAGGGTTGGCGATCAGCGGTCCGAAGTCTGTCAGTGCTCCGACTCCCAGGAATATGAGAGACGGAAGTATGGTCCACTCATCAAGCATGAAGAAGTAATGCAGAAGTCCGCCTTCTTCCATGATCGGCGGATACAGGTTTACCAGCAGCATGCCGAATGATATCGGAAGGAGCAGGAGTGGCTCATATTCCTTGACGATGGCCAGATACAACAGTCCGAGAGCAACAGCGATCATTATCACGTTGCCTACGGTAAGGTTGAAGAAGCCGGTCTGGTGAGCCAGGTTGAATAAGGTATCTCCCATTTCTTTACCTCCCGGTATTATTCTACGTAAGCTACAGTCTGGCCTGATGTGGTGGCTTCTCCTTCTGAAACAACGATCTTGCTGACTGTGCCGTCCTTAGGTGCAACAACAGGGATCTCCATCTTCATGGCCTCGAGCACGATGATAGTGTCTCCGCTCTTGACCTGCTGTCCCTCAGCTGCGACGATCTTGAAGACCTTGCCGGCAGTACCGCATACGACCGGATCTCCCTTTCCTTTTCCGCCGCCGGACTTGGCTGCCGCTTTTTTAGGTGCAGGAGCTGCTGCCTTAGCCGGTGCTGCAGGAGCTGCGCTGCCGTCTGCCTTTTCTATTTCGACTTCGAATTCTTCGCCGTTTACTCTTACGATGTATGTCTCCATGTTGCCCTCCGTACATTTCTGACGATGTATCCTTCTTCAGGTACACCCTCTTCATCTTTTAATTGCTGATGGATCGCTGCCATTATGGCGGCAACGACTTCAGGCCTGATGCCCTCTGGTTCATCAGGCTCCGGCGCTGCTGCAGCGGCCTGAACTGCCGGTTTTTTAGGCGCAAATGCCTTACCAAGCAGCCAGATGCAGATCGAAATGAATATCAGTACACAGAATACCGTGCCCATTCCGATAAGCGTATATAGCAGCGCGGTTAAGAATATCTGTCCTAAACTCATATCATCACCTACCTGCTGTTTACGAACGTCTGAAGAGCTCCGATAAGATACTTTCTGGAGTCCTCAGGAGCGATCACCTTGTCAGCAAAGCCGTGTCTTGCCAGAGCGACAGCACTTGACTGTGTGTCACGGAACTGCTGCTCGAGCTCTGATGACCACTGTCCGAAGATGACCTCAGTAGCCTGACGCGGTTCAACGATACTTACGTTGGCAGAATCCCACATGAATACATAGTCTGCTCCGAGTCCCTTGGAGTTCATCATACTGTAAGCGCTTCCTACAATGGAACCGGTCACAAGGTTGATCTTAGGAACATCTGCTGCTGTCAGCGCCCTGACCATTCTCTCAGCTGCACTAGGCAGTAAGATCTCTGTAGCCGAATCGGTATTGTAGCCGTCGGTATCAGTAATGGTCAGAAGCGGAATGTGGAATCTGGTGCAGAGGTCGATCAGCTTTGCAGCCTTATTGCAGCCTGCAGCTGTCAGGCGTTTTTTGCCCTCATACTCATTGCAGGCCACCACACCGAGAGGCATGCCTGCGATCCTGATGAATCCGGTCACTATGCTCTGACCTTCGTCGCTTCTGCATTCTATCAGGCGGCCGTCATCAGACAGCTCAGCGAGAATTGCTCTTGCATCTCCGAGGCTGTCTTCGATACCGTCGCAGCTGCGGTTGAGATCTTCGTCGCTTACCTCAAGAACATTCGGTGCAAACTTGCTGCTCGGCGGCAGGATGTCCACTATGCCATGGATCTTCTCTACGATCTCAGCCCACTCAAATGTGCCGTCATTGAGTGCCTCAACATACGGATTGTCGCCGATGGCGTTGCTTACAACTCTCTGCGGATTAACGAATATGCTTCCCTTTTCCTTCTCAATGAAGACAAAGTCTGCAAGCTGTGCAGCGATCGACATTCCCCCGCCGCACTGTCCTATTACCGCAACTATCTGCGGTATGATGTGCGAAGCCTCTGTCTGTCTCTTGTAAAGCTTCGCAAACTGATAAAGTCCATCCAGCCCTTCTTCAATACGGAATCCAGCACAGTCAAGGAGCCCGATCACAGGAGCATTTGCTTTGATAGCATGCTCATACAGATCCACTATTTTGCGTCCGTGCTGTTCACCGAATGTACCGCCCATTACTTCGTTGTCCTGGGCATAGACAAAAACAAGGTTCCCATTTATCGTGCCGTAACCGGTCACCACGCCGTCTGACTCCTTAACGGAGTCCGGGTGATAGAACTCGGTAAACCTCGCCGATACATGTTCGCCCATCTCCATGAAGCTGCCCGGATCCAGAAGTTCCATTACCCTGGAAACCACGGCAGTTCTTTCATCACTTGCGATTACCTTCATAAGTTTCCTCCTTATGAGCTTATGATAATAGCACTACAATTTTTCCTGATTTTATTCTACATTGAAAGGGGTTTTTTATCAAACAAAAGGAGCAAACAGAACAAAGCAAAACAAAGCGCAAGCCTTATTATTGCTTATGTTCAGTGCAATTGATACAATAAGAAAAAGAACAGAAAACCGGGGGCTAAGACATGCAGAAATTATCAAAAAAGACCGAACATTTTACGGATTCCGTAATAAGGCGCATGACCAGGATCGCCTATCAATATGACTCAATCAACCTTTCCCAGGGATTCCCTGACTTTGCTCCGCCGGAGATGCTTCTGAAGAGACTTGGAGAAACCGCAGACATGCTCGACGTACATCAGTACTCGATCACTTTCGGGGATCCGGGCTTCCGCCGGGCACTCGCTCAAAAGCAGAGCCGTTTCATGGGAATGGGCATCGATCCCGACACCGAGATCACCGTCACATGCGGCAGCACCGAGGCGATGATGTCATCCGTCCTCACAGTTGCCGATCCGGGTGACAAGGTCATTATTTTTTCTCCTTTCTATGAAAACTACGGGGCAGACACCATACTTTCCGGAGCGGAACCTATTTATGTACCGCTGGTGCCGCCTGACTTCCATTTTGATCCGGAGGTGCTTGAGGACGCTTTCAGACAGCATCCTAAAGCAATGATACTCTGCAATCCTTCCAATCCGACCGGTAAAGTGTTCACACGTGAGGAGCTTGAAATCATTGCGTCTCTGGCGATAAAGTACGATACCTACGTCATCACTGATGAAGTGTATGAACACATAATCTATGAGCCGTACAAGCACACCTATATAGCATCACTGCCGGGAATGCGTGAGCGTACGCTGTCCTGTTCTTCCCTCTCAAAGACCTACTCCATTACAGGTTGGAGGATAGGATATGTGATAGCTCTGCCCGAGATCACTGAGTGCGTCAAGAAAGTACATGATTTCCTGACCGTAGGCGCCCCTCACCCGCTGCAGGAGGCCGTGATACCGGGACTGCTTGCCGGCCCTGATTATTACAAAGGACTGGTCGACTTATATACTCACAAGCGCGACATCTTCCTGAAAGGTCTCGATGACATAGGTCTGAACCACACTGATCCACAGGGTGCATACTATGTACTCATGGACGTCTCGGAGTTCGGTTATGAGAATGACCTTGAATTCTGCGAAGACCTGACCCGCATCGTAGGAGTTGCCGCCGTACCGGGTTCCAGCTTTTTCAGAGAGCCGGTGAACAACCTCATACGCTTCCATTTCGCAAAACAGGACAGCACTTTATATGCTGCCCTGGACCGTCTTGAATCTATAAGAAAGAAAATGCCGTACAAGTGAGACTATTCCATCTTTATTGTCCCCGGCAGTTTGCTCGTGAGACCCTTCTCAGGGTCTCTTTTTTTCGAGCAGCTTCATAAGTATCTGTACTTCTTTAGTCTTTTCAAGTTTATCATAAAATTCCGATGAGAACTCCTCACCGTCAAAGTCATGAGCAGTGATTACGAATTCTTCGAGCTGTGCTGTCTCAAATCTGAGCAGGCCTGTTTCTTCATTGTATTCCGCTCTATATGCTTTTATCGTCTCTTCAGATGTCTTGTCTTCTTCAGCAAATACCGCATACAGCTGTCTGTCTCTGAAATCTTCCGGAAGCTCGTAATCCATGACCACTTCTGCCGGCATTCCCAGTTTTGTTAGAGCCGTACCGTTTTTATATGCTGAAAGTACATAATACAGTGCCTCTTCTGCATTATCTTTTCCGTCGTTAAGATCGTACATGTCGACTGCAAGGCTGATCGTACTGCCGGATGAATTGCTGACTTTTACCGGTCCGGAGTTACCAGATTTAACAGCTTTATTTGGCTTAACCGTCCTGGAATCATGTGTTTTTTTCGTGTCGTCTGACTTTACAGTATCAGGTTTGCTATCCGTTTTATCAGACTCGTCCGGTTTGCTTATGAGTCCGGTTCCGGTAAGGATTCTTTTTGCATTTCCTCCGATCGTTCCTGATCCGGTACGGGAGGAAATCGTAGTTGTTATCACCGAACCCGGCGCCGGTTCATGAATGCCTATATAATCAGCTTTACGGATCAGATAGATATTATCGGCAGAAATCTTTTCACCCGGACTACGAAGTACTGTGACTGTAAGCCTTCCATTTATGTATCTGAAAATCTGATAGACATTTAAAGCTCCTTCAGAACCGTATTTTTCATGCAATACATCATAGGATATGACCTTATCACCCCCTGCATCATAAGCGTTGAACGGATCAAGCATGATATATTCCCCGCTTTCATAGGACTCTGTATGTCCGTAAAAGTCATTTCCGTCAAAATACGTGTGTTCAAATAAGTTTAAAGATACGACAGGTATCTCCTTCTGATCAGGAACAGCAGTCAGATCTTTTGGTCCCATGAATACCGGCCCGCCTGTACCCAAAGACACAGCCCCTGATCCGCTGTAATCGAATACTACAGGTGCTCCTTGTCTTCCATTGTAATCGCAACTGCCGGTTTTTGCTCCATTCAGCAATTTGAAATTTTCCTCCAGATCTATTACTCCGGATCTTAAATACAATTCTCCTCTGTCAACAGATTCTGTAAGCTTCAGTTCATCGCTGCGGATTCCCCATCTCCCGTAAATATCCAGCCGGTCACCGTCCTGCATTATAATGTTTTTGATAACAGAGCCATGTTCGTAGTATAGTTCAGAGCTGCCGGTGTTTGTGAGTTTTTCGATCTGGCAGCTTCCATTCAGACTCAGAATGGAATCTTTGATTTTGATATTCAGCTCCTGCCCCTTATTTAGCCGGATCAATGAATTTTCAAGAACACCACTCCCCGAATAATCACCATCGATATCAATGATATATCCTTTGAGTTGCCCTGATGTGATCCTGCCGTCATTAACAAGGTTCTTAACTACCTCTAAACCATTTACGACCTGGGTTATTAAAGCTCCATTCTCCAAAACAAGGTTGTCGACAGTGAGATGGCCATTGAAAACAGCACTATCTGTATTTTTTTCACCTTTCTTCCATTCCTCACTTCCCCTCTCCATAAACTTGTAGATAGGATCACCGTTCTCATCATAATTTATATTTACAAATAACGATGTGATCCTGAGACTGGAGTTCCCTGGCAATACGAGCGTTGTTCCTTCCGGTAAAACGATCTCATCATCGATCACGCCTGTAACACTGCCATTGATAAGCTTGTAACTTCCATCATCCTGTCGCAGAAACAGTGCAGCACTTCCGCCATCTTCACCATAAAACTCAGTAACGGAGTGCAGGTTAAGCGCACTGTATTCAGAAATTTCAATTTTGTCGATCAGTATGATACCGGTACCAATGATATCGATCTGCCCATCAAACGAAAGTGTGCCTACTTTGCTGATACCTGTAGTAACAATGGTCACGCCGGTCCCGTTTGCCGTAATATCCGTTTTTTCTTTGAGCCCATCCAGAACAATGGTATTGTTGCTGCTGTCATAACTCCATCCGTCTCCGGATTCGTTTGAGCTGCCATCCAGCGTGGTTCCTGCAATGGTTATCTTCTTTTCAGCAGGTGTACCTAAAGTTTCAGAACCCTGAGAAGCAAGGCTTTTACGTAAAGTGATGGCCGCCGGCTCTGAAGTTTTTTCAGAAGATTCAGGAGTCGCATCTTCCGGTTCAATACATGTCTGATCTGCATCTGCCGGTCCGTCTATTCCGGTCTCAGTTCCGACTGCATCCTGGATCTGCTCCTCCGGTACTTCAGCTGATTCGGATCCTGACTGCACCTGCTCTTCCTGCGCTGCCGTATTTTCTATTGTCTCCTGTACAGGTGTGCTTTCCGGTGCTTCTGCTTCTGTATTCTGAGATGCAGCGTTTTCAGAGACATGGTCAGCAACATCCTGTGAAGAACTGCCGCACTGCTCCTCTGCAGCAATATCCTCAATATCCTCTGCAAATACGACACATGCAGAAGGAATGACCATCAGCATGACCAAAACCATGCAAAGTCCTTTTCTTATAATTCTGTGCATAACAGGTCTCCTTTCTTTAGAATAACTGCATCTCATTGATAACTGCATTTATTTCATCGCTGATCATTCCGGCATCTTCCTGTGCCTCCAGATCGCGTTTTATAGTATCAGCCTCTCCAAGTCCCGATGACGCTATTTCCCTGAACAGGCTGACTGCTCTATCGCTGTTGCCGGAGTACAGACATGCATAGGCATAGTTCAATTTTACCAGCATGTTATCCGGCTGGAGTTCGAGAGCTGACGATGCGGATGCGAGCGCAGCATTATAGTCTCTCAGGTGGATAAGTTCATAATATGAACGCCAGGCGAGGTACTGAGCCCGGTGATACTCTCCGAGAGACTCTGACACCTGACTGTATTCCCCCAGCCCCCGAGCGAAAAGCCTTTCTGACTTGTCGTATTCGTGCGCCTTGAATGCGTTTTCGCCGGTATTGAGCAGGCTTACCGCATATGCTGCGCGGTCCGGATCCGAACCTGTTTTTGCATATATCTTTCCGTAGACATCCGATGCATCAGAGTAATACTCATCAGCGGTGATGTAGTTTCCGCGGATATTGTGGCTGAGTCCTCTGTTGTTATAAAGCTCCGCCAGCATCTGCTGATATGAAATGTTTTCTTCGTCCTGTGCGAGTATCTCTGCATCTTTGATGGCTTCCTCGTAATAGCGGTCAGCATCTTCATAGTTTCCCGCATCCGTCAGACATGCGGCAAGCATGGATGCGATCTGGATGCTGTTACTCCTGTTCTGGAGCGAATCGTTCATTCCTACAAGGGCATTAATGTCTTCATATGCATCTGACAGCATATCTGCTGCATCATTGTACAGACCTGATCTATAGAGGAGTACTCCGTAATCGTATTTTACAGTACTGAGTGCATCAAGCACGTCTGCAGACTTATCCATACTGTCAAGAAGTCCCAGGCTCTGCTCAAAGCGTTCTGCCGCCAGATTTCCGTTTCCAAGATCGATAGCATTGCTTCCGGAGTTGAAGATCATTCTCGCCAGAACAAGATCGTCTCCGTGTGCAAGCGCCTGCTGCATGCCGATGGCCTTGTCGTAATCCTCTCCTGCCTCTTCATAGCGGCCTGCGGAGTTCAGTATGATAGCCCTGTTGTTGTATCCGGATGCTGTACCGGCCTCCGCTTTTTCATATCCGGATCCTGCCAGCGTCTCGAACAGTGAAATGGCTGTGGTCTCGGAATCAAGAGCTTCATTATGCATTCCGAGAACATTCTCTGCCGTAGCCAGCTTTTCATAGTTTACGGCAGCCTCATACTCTCCCGCCTCTTTGTTTCGAGTCAGTCTGAGTATCTTATTTATATCTTCCGTATTTCCGTGAAGAATATCCTTTATGCGGCTATACGAGCCCGGCACATCTGCGAGCCTGTCAGGCAGACCATAAGTAAGCTCATTCAGGATCTGCATTGAGGCCGCCTCACGCTTCTCTGCCTCTTCCCTGAAGTTTTGAGCCTTTATCATCAGGCTCAGCGAGACTGCAAGTATCAGGACAAATGCAGCGGCACAGGTGACAGCACGTTTTACGACGTTTCTGTTCTGTTCTAACTGGTGCTCTCTGGCCAGCTCCTCCTCAGTGCAGCCGGCAATGCATGCGATCACCTTGAGCATCTCAGATTCGGCAAGAGACATCATCCTGCGAGTATCATTCCCCGGAACACGTATATCCATGAGCCTGTCCATTATATCCGGTATCAGCTTCATGGATGCAGGGAATGAGGTATCAGGATCTCCGCTTATGAGTATCGGGAATACATGATCTGCTCTGCCGAGCTCAATGAAAGTTGCCACCTCCCTGTCTACCCATTCAGACGAAGGAGTATCGGTCGAGCATACCACTACAAGGCAATCTGTGGAATGCAGAGCCTTGTCTATCGTATCGGTAAGTATCCTGCTTACAGGCAGCTCTTCAGTATCCCTGAAAGCACGCCTTACTCCATGCATTCCCCTTTCACGCAAAGAGGCAGGCAGACGGTAATTCTCTGCCAGATTGAACAGTTTCTGCGTTATCTCACTGTCCAGCGGCCTGTGGCGGTAGCTGAAGAACACATCGTAATCAAACATGTCTAGCCTCCCGTTACAGGCTGACCGCTCTCAGCCGTATCATCAAGACCGAGCTCCTCAAGGGAACTCCTTGCATTATCCACTGCCTGCTGTATGTATACCAATGCCTGCGGTTCATCTGCGAATGCCGCCGGCAGTTCGTTCATCGTCCTCTCAGCGATCTCACGGCACAGTTTTGCCTGCTGATCTGCTATCTCACCTTCTGTGCGGGCAACATGTCCCAGATATGCAAATATCCCTGCCGCTCCCAAGCAGACAGCAGCGATCACAGATACCAGCATAATTATCGCTTTTCTGCGGCGCATGCGGTGGCGCTGCTCAAGGGCATCAGGATGCAGTCCCAGGATTGATGCGATGATCCTGACAGTCTCATAGCTCAGCGCTTCCCTCCAGCGCGAGCGGGTCTCTGCGCGAAGATCTGACGCTACAGGCTCTATGGTTTCGACGCGCTCAACGACAGTCATGTCAGGAAGTATCTTCTGAACGGTCTTTTTCTCAATAAAAGACTCCGGGAAAGAGTCGATAGGCTCTCCCCGGACTATCACAACGATAATATTATTATCTTTTCCGATCTTGCGGAAATACTCAAGGCGCTCAAGTATGAACGGACTGGCCTTTGTTTCAGGCGAACAGAGCACTGCCAGAAAGCGGCTGTTGTCTAAGACATCACGTGTATCATCATCAAGCTCTCTGCCGGACACATCAACATACACCCGCCTGTAATCCAGTCCGCTGTCCGGAAGGACCACTCCTGACGGGAGTCTGTACTTGCGTATGCTGTCCGCAAGCTTATTTGCGACTGATGCATCCCCTGCTACGGCAATGATGCAGATATCAAAGTTCCGCATTATCCTTCTTTTCTTTCTTTCAGATGTTCTATGAACAGCTTTGCCTCGTCCGTCTTCTCGAGCTCATCATAGAACTCAGGTGAGAATTCCTCGCCGTCGAATTCAAGTGCGGCGATAATAAACTCTCCCAGCTGTGAAGTCTCAAATCTGATCGTTCCGCTCTCTTCATCGTATTCGGCTTTTACAGCCGCAAGTGTCTCATCCGAGGTCTCATCTTCGTTGGCAAAGACCGCATAGAGCGGTTTATCCCTGAATTCCTCCGGAAGCACATACTCCATTTCCGCCTCGACAACCCCGCTGAGTTCGGTGATCTGCGCACCGTTTATATATGCCGTAAGGTTATAATACGGCGCTTTTTCGGCATTCTCAACGCCTTCGTTAAGATCGAACTCATTGATCTGAAGCACAATTGTATCACCTACTGTAGTGACTGCTGCGATCGTGTAATCACCGGCCGGTTTGCCAGGGTCCGGATCAACCGGTTTTGGCTCAGGCTTTGGTTCAGGCTCGACAGGATCCTCTGACGAGAACCTTGAAATGCCTGTTCCTGTAAAGATAGGTTTGGAATTACCGCCAATATTTCCCGAGCCGGTCTGTGATGCATGTGTCGTAGTCATGGCAGATCCTCCACTGTTCTCTTCCGTAGGGGTCCGAACCACCTTTCTTATCAGAAACACACCGTCAGCATCAGTGCTTTGCTGATAGCCATATCCAAGAATAGTCATGGACAATCTGCCGTTTTTGCAGCGGAGCACCTCGAATAAAAATGGGGAAACCCCAAACTCTGATAATATCTCTTCAGGGACATAGGAGCTAAGCAGGTCAGTATAAGTAATCAAACCTTCTTCGTTTTTCTCTGATACATTATAGTCTGCAAGCTGAGTGTAAACCTCTTCTTCATTCACGTTTTCTTCCCATGTGTAATATAACAAGGGTTTCCTGGTATCAAGAAGAGCCAAAGACACGACCGGGATAGAATCAGCCTCCGGCATGATAATATCTTTCGGACCGAGGTATACAGATCCGTTTATCCCGTATGATACAGTACCTTTCCCGCTGTAATCGAACACCGGCCCTCCATATGTTTGGTTGCTTACTGTGGCTTCATTCACTTTAAGATCCGCTTCGAGTTCTGTAATAGCAGATTTGATCACAACAGAGACTTTTTCGATCTCGTCAGTGATCTTAACAATACGATTGTCATTAAAAATATTTCTGCTGTATATACTCAACGAACCATTGGAAGAAGACTTTATCTTCTTTAATTCAACATTACCCTCATAATATAGTTCGCAGTTTCCCGTGATGTTTAATTCATTGAGCGTATAATCACCACGCTCCAGAGAAACATTGGCATCCCTGAGCTTGATGCTCGTTGTCTGGCCTTGGCTAAGTGTAATTTGGGAATTCTCGATAATACCTGATCCCGAATAACCGACAGCGTCTACAAGGCCGCCGTTGATGACTCCATCATTTACCAGACTGCCGACAACTGTGAGGCTTGATATGATCACATCCGATACTCTATTGAGTTTGATCGTTGCACCTTTGTTAAGTGTAAGATCGCCAACGTATAAGTGGCCGCCATAGCACTCTTTCTGATTATCGTGGTAGTCTGTATAACTGTTACCGGAAATATCAGTTACGCCCGTTCTATTACCATCTTCATCGGTCTCCACCCTGAATATCAGAGCCTGAAGCTCCAGGAGTGAATCCGCCGGAAGAACAAGTCTGATATCTTCAGGCAATTCCAGCTTTTCATCTATAATGCCTTTGACATTTCCGTTAATAAGCATGTATGAACCGTCTTCCTGCTGTAGGAATACAGCCACGCTGCCTCCATCCTCTCCGTAGTATTCCTGAAGAGGAAGCAGGTTGAATGAGCAGCCTTCAGCCAGCTCAACTTTGTCGACCAAAAGGACTCCGGTGCCGATCACATTGATATCCCCATCGCACGAAAGAGTCCCGATCCTGTTGTAACCGGTAGAAACGATTTCTACTCCCGTACCGTCAGATGTGATGTCAGCACTGCCGGTATAATCCCTGAGAACGATCCTTCCGCTCTCCTTTTCATAGATCCATCCGTTTCCGCTGCTGTCCTCACTGCCGTCGATCGATGTGCCGTCAATGGTGATGTTTTCAGCCTTCTCAGCATTACCGGTGCTTCCTGATGCTCTCCGGGAAGCTTCTAAGGTCTCCGGTGCTGCAGCCGTTGATTCTGTCACAGGCACATCATTAACCGTCTCCGCTGCTGTGTCTTCCGGCTCAGGCTTATCCATTTCAGCCTGTACGTCAGCTGCTTCTGATTCTGCAGATTCGTCTGCTTCATTCCCGGTCTTCAGCGTCTCCTCTTCGCTTACCGCAGTTGCTTCTTCCCGGTCCTCAGGTACAGTTTCATCTGCGAATACAGGACAGGCAAACGACATAACCATTATCATGGTCAGTAATACGCTGAGGATTTTGCGTGTATTCTTTATCATGACAGTCCCCCTTTTCATCAGACAGATGTTCTGTCTGCTACTCCGGCAATCATTTTCCACGCATAAGCGTCTTTTTCTTTTTCTTCTTCGGTCAGTTCTGAATACGGAAGCATCATCGGATGCCTGCGCATCAGATTGTCTCTCTCCGGTGAATAAGTCCAGTTGTACATCTGATGGAATCTCAACCATCGCCTGTGTTCCATCTCCCTGCAGATGTCTCTCTTTTCAGGATCCGCATTGCTGAATACTTCAAAGGCCCTGCGGCAGTTCTGCTCTGTCAGCTCCGTAATGCTGTCGTCATCAAGCAGGTATCTGACCTTGACTGTCAGATGATCGGCTGCAGCTATATTGGAGCGTTTCATGTGATCGCTCAGAGCTTCCCATCCGACAGGATTTTCAGAGCCTTCGTTGTATATGTTGTGGAGTGTAAGCGCAAGCCTGTTGATTTCATTCCTTATAATTGAACGCATGGCAAATACCGTACTGCTGCTGCCAAAGCATCGGATCAGCTCCACATCTTTGCCAAGTCTGACATGGATATCTGCTGCAGTAGGGAACATTCTTACGAGTTCCTCATATGTTTCAAGATCACTTCTGTCATCGTCCTCACATATTATGATCCTGTCAGCAGTGCGAATGATTTCCGGGTGATACTCCCAGCATTCTTCGTGAAGGAAAAGCGAATCCTCTTCCGGATCTCCGCCGCACAGTGTCTTTACTGCCTCGCGGTGTGATTTTCTGAAATGCGAAGAATCACCGAAAACATGATACCTGATATACCTGCCCGGCTCGAACACATTGGTCAGCAGACCTCTTTCGAGCAGTTCAGCCGCTATGCTTCCGCTACCGATCAGCACTATGATCTTTTCATTCCTTCTCACAGGATGATCTCTCCAGTAGCATCTGCTGATGATTTCTTTCTTGCTGAATGCATGCAGATTTCCCGTTAATTTATCCGACCCGAAATCATTCAGGCAATACGTGTCAATACCAAGTCCGGCAGCATCAGTTGCCTGGCAGTAATTTTCCCACAGGTCATTCCCCATGCAAATATACGTTATGTCCTGCTTGCCGCCTTTAATATCAATAAGCTCCTTTGGACTGCAGTCAAGACGCACAACATGCCTCCCGGTCAGGTGCTTCTCTTTCGAATACCGGAAAACAATAACTGCATCAGGATCATCGGCAAAAACAGAACGTGCGAATGCTTCGGATTGCTCGTTTTCCTCATCTATGGCATACCATTTGCGGTTTCTCGCTGCCCGGAGCCTCCTTCTCGGTCTGGCCTGACCGCTTATATAATTGATAAACAAGCCTATCAGTGCAGTAAATACTCCTAAGCTGCACAGGGCAAGCAGGGCTCCGAGCACCTTTCCCATAGGAGTGACCGGAGAAATATCTCCATATCCGACAGTTGTCAGCGTTATGAGAGAATACCAGACGGCGTCTCCGAGACTGTGGATGGACGACCCTTCCGCGTTTGATTCGGCAGCCAGCAGCATTACAACAATTGCTGCATATGCAGCCAGTATCGCAGCAGCTATTTGTATTTTCCTTTTTCTGCTTTTCATTTTACAGTTGCTTCTCTTTGTTTGAAGATTTCAGGAATGATCAGGACATTATTGATATCATACTGCTTATAATTCACTTCACGGCCTGTCACGGAGCTTTCCTTTTTTGACAGATCATCAAGCTCATTCCACGGTATCAGACATGCATGTGTGCGGTTTTCAGAGTCCTTGGACAGCCTGATTCCCGGCAGGCCTTTTTCAGTGTGTTTTCTGTAGATATCCGCTCTTTCATCGAACTCCCCGCTGCTCATAGGAGAGTATCCCATTACAAAGTGGAATGCATTCCATCGGAGATGTTCTGTCTCGCCTAAAACCTCAAGTATATCTGCTGCCGGCGGCCAGTTGCCTGCCCTGACCTCATCTGCTGTCATACCTGATGCACGTATGAAAGCAGGTATGAAATCAGCGGAAGCACGGGATGACATCTTGCTGAACGAGTCACACGCCACCCACTTTTCCCAGTCAGTCCTGTCAGAATCATCGTAGGTGCTGTTGATGATGACAGCATCACGATCCGCTCTCTGTGCTGAAAGATACTCAAGTGAATATATGCTGACAGTAATGACAGGGCTGCCTACTGTCTCCTGATATCTGATACCATCTTTCCCGCACCTGACGACACAGATATGCTCAGCCTTTCGCCGCTTCAGATACATCATCAGATTATCCGAGATCTCACGATCACTGTCCTCGTTACCTGTGCATATTGCTATCAGTTTGAGCGTGCCGATATGCCTGTCAACATAGTTATAGAATTCTATGCTCCTGCCATCAGCCTTAATGCTGTTTATATCGTAGCTTTTGAACATCGAGGCACATTCGGCTTTCATGTATCCCGATTCGTTCTCATAGTTTGGTGAGAATATGGTGGCATGAAAATCGCTGCCTGCAAACTGTCCGTTCATAAGCAGCTGTTTCAGTACAGCCTGTCCATGTCTGCCGAAGCCCACTATGGCGCAGTCAAAGTCCTCCAGAGCCCGTCCGTCACTGCCGAATCTCACAAGTTCCCAGGGCGGGCAAGTCTTTATCAAAGCCCTTGCTGAAAGCATCGCACTGTCATAAACATTGACATAACCGTATCCGTACTGATCCGCGGATACCTGCAGCATCGAAGTAATAATATCTTCAGCTCCCGGAAGAGTGATGGCCGTTTTTTCAGGAGAGACGCCAGCTTCCTTGAGAGCATTTTTCAAATCAAGTGCATAAAAAAGGTCTTTGTCCTCTTCATCCATCGCAAACACATTTATACTGCGCCGGCTGACCCTGAGTCTTCTCATCACGGACCTGGCAGATGATACAGCGGACGGACCGCTTATCACGGACATACCCATGTTGTTAAGATCTGTCACTGCGGTATGATCGGCATTTTCAGCAATAAATACCACAGAACCTGTTCCGGCTTCTCTGCACTCCTTGCCCAGATCTATGCTCCGGTCATTAATGCCGTAAATCAGGGTCAGGTCGCCTTTTGCGGAAAGTATCATTCGCAGGTATCTCAAAGCTTCCTCACCGAGCGTGAACATAGCAGCACTGGCCATGGAATAAAATGCCAGCAGATGGATGATCCAGAATACTATCAGCCTGAAAGGTGTTGCCACAGGTGATGTGCCGGCTATTGATCCGTAATCATTGATGCCGACGAACATTTTGACCACGCAAAATGGCGTTCGAATCATGCTGAGCCCGATATCTCCGGTGCTTTCAGCAAATCCAACGCCATATATAAGTACGCCTCCGACAAAGGCTATGATCATGCATATGGTTGTCAGCCTGGCAGAGAAAGAAGGCTTCAGGGCAAGGTTGAGCACCATAGCCAGAAGCAATGCAGTCGACAGGATAACAACAGTCACGCTGATCATAAACACCTCCTGTTCTGTTATCGAAGTACTGATGCAAGCGTCCTCATCAGCACGCCTACATCAACCGGTTTGGCTACATGGCCCTGCATGCCTGCTTCTGCAGCAGCATCGACATCTTCTTTAAATGCATTCGCGGTCATAGCTATAACAGGTATCCCGGCCAGCGCCTTATTATCAAGGCTCCGTATTGTTCTGGTCGCCTCATAACCGTCCATGACAGGCATCTGTATATCCATCAGGACAGCATCATAATATCCCGGCTCTGAAGCTTCGACCTTTTCTACTGCGATCTTACCGTTTTCAGCTGTTTCCACATTAAATCCCGCCTGCATGAGTATCATGTTGGCAATCTCCATATTTACCAGATTGTCTTCTACAAGAAGTATCCTCTTTGTACTGAAGTCGATTTCCGGCTCAGAAGCCGCTTCACCCGGTGCTGAGCCGTCGCGGAGTTTTTCCGAATCCGGCACATCATCCGCTTCGGCAAGCTTGAACTTCAGTCTTATCACGATCTCGGTCCCGCTGCCCGGAGCAGTCATGACCTCTATGGTTCCACCCATCAGGTCTACAAGACTCTTTGTAATGGAAAGCCCCAGTCCTGTTCCTTCTATGCCGCTGACAGTAGATGTGCGCTCGCGTTCAAAAGCATTGAACATCCTCTCGGCAAATTCCTTCGACATGCCTATGCCGCTGTCCTGAACCCTTATTTCATATGTGCCGTAGCCATTGTCGGTCGTTCCGGACTGCCAGATCGAGGCACTGATCGAACCGCCTGCAGGCGTAAACTTGTATGCGTTGCTCAGAAGGTTCAGAAGCACCCTGTTGACGTTTTTGCGGTCGCACCATACGTAGCGGTCTTCTATCTGCTTCGTGTGCACATTGAAGTCAATATTTTTCTCCTTCATCTGTTCAGAGAACAGCTCGCGTATGCCCTCAAATACCGCATAGAGATCTACAGGAACGTATTCCAGCTCCATC
>CADCHO010000005.1 GCA_902801255.1 uncultured Eubacteriales bacterium
GCTGATATACCGGAGCATCTCCTGCTATAGCGCGGTCAATGAGACCTTCTGAGCGGTGGATAGCATCAGCTGTTGAAGCCTTGATCAGCTTCTTTCCATTGAAACGTCCAAGATCAACGTTCTTGTCAGCTGCGATGATTACAACGTCAGCTTCCTTGATATCGTCTGCAGTGAGTACGTTCTTGGCACCGCCTGATCCCTGAGTCTCGATCTTGACACCAACGCCCTTTTTAGTTCCGGTCTGCTCAAGTGCTTCAGCTGCCATGTAGGTATGTGCAATACCTGTCGGGCATGCTGTAACGCCGACTACCTTTGTTCCCTTTGCAGGAGCGGCTGCTGCAGCTGCTGCAGGTGCTGCTGCCTCTTCCTTGCCGAAGCGGTCAGCTTCCTTGTCATCGATCAGAGCCAGGAATTCATCAACAGATTTTGCTGCTACAAGTGCACCTGCGAATTCAGGATCCATGAGCATTGTCATGAGGTTTGCAAGAACTTCGAGGTGTGTGTCAGCTGCTCCGGCAGGTGCTGCGATCATGAAGAACAGGTTGCTGTCTGTTCCGTCGATGCATCCGTAGTCAACACCGCCAGGTACTGTCATTGCTACAAGACCAGGCTGCTTTGCAGCATCAGTCTTAGCATGAGGAACAGCAATGCCCATGCCTACAGCAGTGGACCCCTGAGCCTCTCTGGCTTCGATGGCCTTCTTGTAGCCAGCCTTGTCATTAAGGTTGCCTACTTTGTCGTGGAGTCCTACCAGAATGTCGATCGCGGCATTTTTATCTGCCGGGCTCTGATTCAGAAGGACACCCTCTTTCTTCAGTAAATCGGTTATTTTCATTTTTTTCCTTTCTGCGCTGTGCGCATGCTATAAAGATAACCCCCATACCATATATTATTTACGAAACTGCATGGCGCACGCTCACAGAGTTTCGAAAATACTGTTTATAAGCTCTCCTGTAGCGAGATCGTCAGAGAAAGCTGTCGCGCTTCCTGCTGCCGTTCCCATATTGAGAGCAACGCGATAATCATGGCTCTTCATGTATCCTGCAACAAAGCCTGCAACCATGGAATCACCGGCGCCTACGGAATTCTTTACTTTTCCTTTAGGAACTCCCACACGGAATCTCTGTCCGTCTTCCGTGATGAGCATCGCGCCGTCCTTAGCCATTGAGATAAGTACGTTCCTTGCGCCCATATCCTGGAGCTTTCTGGCGTATTCTTCGATCTCATCGTCTGTCTTAAGTACGACCCCGAACATCTCACCGAGCTCATGGTTGTTTGGTTTGATCAGGAACGGATTGTATTTGAGTACTTTCAGAAGAAGATCCTTTGTAGCATCTACTACGAACATGATGCCTTTGCCGTAAAGTCTCTCAAGGATGATCTCGTAAACATTGCTAGGAAGCGAATTAGGAATGCTTCCTGCCAGGATAAGCACATCACCTTCCTGAAGCTTATCAAGCTTTCTAAGCAGCTCGTCATATGCTTCGTCGCTGATCTTAGGTCCCTGAGCATTGATCTCTGTCTCCTCTTCGCCTTTGATCTTGACGTTGATTCTGGAAATACCTTCATCCAGCATGATGAAGTCCGCGATTATCCCCTTCTTGTTTACGCTGTCAACGATCGCCTCTCCTGTGAAACCTGCCGCAAATCCGAGAGCGGTGTTTTCGATGCCGAGGTTCTTAAGAACAGTTGATACGTTGATGCCCTTTCCTCCGAAGAAACAGTCTTCAGATGCCGATCTGTTGGTCATACCCGGATCAAGCGGTTTATCCATTCTTACGATATAGTCGATTGCGGGATTAAAAGTTACGGTGTAGATCATATGATCCTCCTTTCAAAGTGGTACTTTAGCCTGTATTCCTCGAAGTATGCTTCGATTAATTATCCCTTCAGAGACTCTCAGGACCGAAGCTGAGCGGAAGCAGCTCATCGAGAGTATTCTCCAGATAGTCTCCCGGCGTTTTTGCTGAAAGAACTATCATCGAATCTTTATCTCCAAAATCCCTCATTACCTGTCTGCAGGCGCCGCATGGTACGCAGTATTCTCTGTGCTCTCCGTTTGTGCCGCCTACTATTGCGACAGCAAGCAGCCTCTTCTCACCTTCTGCTATCGCATGGAAAATAGCGTTTCTTTCGGCGCATATAGTCATGCCTAATGAAGCGCTCTCGACGTTGACTCC
Source organism: uncultured Eubacteriales bacterium (assembly GCA_902801255.1). Lineage (GTDB taxonomy): Bacteria > Bacillota > Clostridia > Peptostreptococcales > Anaerovoracaceae > Crickella. The sequence goes on from CADCHO010000005.1 coordinate 2,181, forward strand.
GGTGTATATCTCCCCGGAATCGAATAGAGCTGCTGCTGCGACATTGTAGTGTGAGTACGGCGCAAACGAATTAGGCAGCTTCTCTATCGCCTTTTCGATGAGGAGCTTTTTCATTTCCTCATCTTTCCTGATATCTCCGTCGTACATATGTGTCCCCCTTTGGCACTAAAACTCGAATTTAGGGTGATCCTTGTCGACGATACCGGTCGCTACTGTGCAGCTGCGGCCTGACTGAGCAAAGTAATTGGCAACAAGCTCTGTGAAATCCTTCATCGCCTTTTTTACCTCTTCGAGGTTCAGATCCGAGAATCCGTCGATAGGATAGAGAACGCCCGTAGTCTTTTCGGTCATCTTTCCGACCTCGCTCTGCCTCCAGGTCCAGCGGCGTGTCCTTACCTCGTGGCCTGAAACATACACTACCTCACCCGGTTCAGGATTATCGAATTCATCTTCAGCTGCGCCGAAAGGTCTGAAAGTATCCTCAGCTGTCGCAGGTCTCACTTCGAGACCTGTGTCCTCGCAGCCCCTGCCCTTGCCGTCAGAACGTACGAAAGTGTATAGATCGTGAGCTCCGATTGGCAGCTTGTATTTCAGGGAAATGGCATTGCCGAGATCTACAGCAGGGTTGATCGACGGAAGACCTTTTCCTTTAGCAAGACGGTCCATGAGAGCTTCAGCTGAGCATGTGTATCTGTTAGGATTCATGCCAAGCGCACGGAAAGCTTCTCTGTAAGGCACGACGCAGGGATCATTCTTGGCCTTGTTGCCGGACTCGGCAAAATACCTGATGACCTCATTCGAATTATCCTCGAGCATCTTCTCTATTGCCGGATATTCTTTTGCGTTGTTTATGCCTGTAACTGCAACTACTCCTACCACGAAGTTTGGCAGCTTATCGAACACTTCTTTGCTTACTTCATAAAACATCTTCTATTCCCTTCCTCATCGCATATATATGTAATAATAGTCTATTTGAAAAAAAGTGACAAGGCTGAAGCCCTGTCACCTCTCTAATTATATGTATTTTTTATGAACTTACCGGGAACCCGGCAGGTTTTGCACCGCTTATGCGAGCGCTTCGTTCAGAGCCGATACGAGCTGATCAGCATCAAGTCCGTGTACTGTTGCTGCAGCATCGATGGACTCGCCCTGTGAAGCCGGGCAGCCAATGCACATCATGCCGTTTGCAAAGAAAGTACGAACCAGTTCAGGATGCTCGTTGATAACGTCTCCGATAATCATATCCTTCGTAATCATTTGAATGGACTCCTTTCGTCTATTTCTCTACACCGCATATACTACATCCAAGGGATTCCAAAAGCAAGCGATATTCCTATTTAATAAATAGGAATATTTAAAGCGCTGCCTTTATAGCTGCGAGGAACTCATCATACTCCTCAAAAGCAGGATACTGAGGGTAATCTTTCTTTATCTGCTCTGTGGAGCGGAACAGGAACCCCGCCTTGCTGGCCTCTATCATTTCAAGGTCGTTGTAGCTGTCACCTGCAGCGATAGTATCGTATCCGATTGACTGGAGACCTCTCACTGTCGTCAGTTTGGAGTGGTCACAGCGCATCTTTATATCTGCTATATATCCCTCATCATCGATAACCAATTCATTGCAGAAAATAGTCGGCCAGCCCAACTGTTCCATCAGCGGCTGAGCAAACTGAGAGAAAGTATCACTGAGAATTATCACCTGTGTGATGCTGCGAAGCTCATCCAGAAACTCCTTTGCACCCGGAAGGGGACGTATCTTTGCGATGGTATTCTGCACGTCCTTGAGCTTGAGTCCGTGCTCCCTCAGGATACCCATCCTCCATTTCATCAGTTTGTCATAATCAGGTTCTTCTCTTGTCGTTCTTCTGAGTTCAGGAATTCCGCTCTCTTCGCTGAAAGCGATCCAGATTTCCGGATAGAGGACGCCTTCCATATCCAGACATACTACGTTCATTTTTTACTCCTTCTATTCTATCGGGAAGCCGTAATACGGTTTCTCGTAATAATATTCATATTCATCGGTCCGCTCTTCGGATTCATTCGGCAGACCGCATGCCATTCCCTGGCATCTGCCGTATCCCGGCGTTGTGAACAGCGTCTCCGCCGCTTCGAAATTCTTCGCTGTCATTGAAGCTATCTCTGTATCTATATCGAGCGAGAGCTCCTTCAGCACGGGATTGAGTATCAGCTCTGTCACCACTACTTTTGCCGGGTCAACATAACTGATGGCACAAATGGCATCGCCTCTGTTGATCGAATAGAGGCCTCCTCCGTTTACGGTCTCTGCTTCAATGAGGCTGAGCATTTCATTGCTGGGTTCTATGTGAGGCTGTCCTGCCAGAAAAGCCTCTCTGTAGATGTTATATTTTTCTGCCGGTATTCGCTGCAGATCTATCTGTGCTCTGAACGGGGTAGGATCGGCCCCTTCTATATCCAGATCGAACTCATCAAAATCGTCATACTCTTCAAAGTCGAATTCCGGCGACATAACAGCTCTCTCAGCCGCGAAGAAATGCGGTTCGTAGCCGAGATCTTCGTAATATGGTATCAGGGACGGTTCCGCAGGAGAGACTATGGAAATCCCTCCCTCATCCGTCACTTTATCTCTGACAAAGGATATCAGCCTTGCTGCCAGCCCCTGTCCGCGCATGTCTTCACGTGTGCAGACAGCATAGCTCACATATACAGCTCTCTCCATATATGTACCGCAAAGGTGGCAGGTAAGCGCCGAGCATACCGTTCCGTTCTCATCGGTCAGCACATATCCCCTGATGTCATCGCTGAAATTTTCATAAAAAGCATCGACATATGCAGCTGTGTCATCAAAGACCTCACACCACAGAGCGCGAAGCCCCTCATACTCCGGTGAAAGATATTCCGCTGATTTGATTTCGAAGCCTTTGTTGTCCATTATTTTTCGATGGCAAAATATTTCATGAGCAGTATGTCAGGATGATAGCTCAGCTTAGCTTTACGCAATCCTTCGATACCCATATCTTCTTCACGGTTGAAAGCGGCTATATCCGGGTACTCTGCTTTCACCAGTCTTGCAAACTCACGGTTTACCATGGTATATGCTCCTTCGACACCCGGCAGAGCTTTTTCGAAGTGTGTGTCAAATACTTCGTTGTCGAGTTTTGTACCCGCAGTGAAAGCCACCGGCTCGCCATTCTGGTAGAGCATGCCTCCGAGGAATCCCAGCGCCTCATAGTGCTCGAACATCTCCTCTATCGCCCCTGCCTCATCAACCAGATCAGGATCATTTTTTTCCTTATAAAACTCATCAACAAAAGCTTTCGCTTCGGCTATGGATGAAAGTTTTCCGCATGTGCCTCCCTCGCACGAAGTAAACACTCCGCACGAACCGGCTGCTATCTTATGAAACTCCCAGGCACCGTTACGTTCAAAATGCTTTATGTGATTGCGCTTGGATGAAAGATGTCTGCCCGGAAGATCGCATAATTTGGCTGCTGTATATATATAGTCAGCATTGTCGCGGTCCTCGATTATCTCGAACCTGTCACCATAAAGCGGGAGGAATTCTTCGAGTGTCTTGTCAGTAAGACCTCTTATGCGGAGCCTGCTGCCGAGCGAGTGCGCTTCTTCGAGAAGCAGCTCGATCGAATTTCTGACCTCTCCGTCACCCTTTGGATACGCATAAACGTTCCACTGCGGCATTCCGACAAGTAGACGGTCGTCGCAGAATGCGATCTTCGGCTTATATGCCTTGCGCCATATGAAGAGATTTGCGAAGCCGTAATCCGCACCATGACAGCCGCTTGCGCAAATCTTTTCCTCTATACGCGCCTTATCTTCAAGTGTTATATCTCTCCAGTCGATCATATAGTAACTTTATTCGATAATTTCAGCTTCTTTCGCTGCGGCTCTGAGATTCTCTATTGCTTCATCCTGTACAGCTTCAGCTTCTTTCACTGCATTTGGTACAGATTCAGCCTCTTTTGCTTCGTTCTTTGGCTTGTCGGCAGCAGGTTTTTTGCCGCTTCTTCTGCGGTTTCCGCCTCCGTTATTGCTCTTTCCGGTATTGTCGGTATCTTTCTTTACGTCCTGATTTCCTTCTTTTTTGCTGTTCTTAGCGTTTTTATTGCCGCCTTTATTTTCAGAGTTTTCGTTAGATTCTTCGGACTTCTTTTTATTCTTGTCGTTCTGCTTCTTATTCTGATCGCTCTGCTTTTTATTCTGATCGTTCTGCTTCTTATTCTGTTCGCCTTGCTTCTTCTGGCTGTTCTGATTATTCTGACCGCCCTGCTTGGATCTGTTTTCGCCGGATTTCTTCTGTCCGTTGTTTGATTTCTGCTTCGGAGCCTTCTTCTCTGCCTCCTTGCTGAGCTCTTCATCAAGGCTCTTTGCAAAATCCGCCTCTACAGACTGCTCGGTTGTTGCGATATCTGCAGTCTTTGCAGCAGCTGCCTCTGCTGCAGCAGCTTTCTTTGCTTCTCTTGCCTCTTTTTTTGCGATCTTTGCTTCTTCGATCTCTTCGTCACTTAAGTAATAAGCTGCGTTGTTCTTTCTGACTTCATCAAGAATATATCCCATCATAAAGAATAAGAATGCATTTACAATATGGGCAAGGACAGCCTGCATGATGTATGTGACATACTCCATCGGCTGAGCTTTCATATCGTACTGCGCATAGTATTGATTTATCTGTGCTACTGTACTGCCGGCTGTATAAATAATAAATAACACCATCAGCGCAGCCAGCACATAGCAAACTATCGACAATGCTGACCTTCTATATTTCTTATTGTTATCGTTCATCAATTGACCTTCTTTCCTATTTTTATTTACATACCCGCATATATTAGCAAAAATGCAGAGTTTTATCAACCGCCATATAAGCGGAAGTCCTTCTAAAGACGCCAATCCACCGGATCGATGCCATTGTCTTCAAGAAAATAGTTGCAGCGTGAAAAATAACTTCCGCCGAAAAAACCGCGATACGCCGAAAGAGGACTTGGGTGTGGTGCCGTGATGATCAGATGCCTCATTCCCTGTTTGCCCTGTGCGCGCAGTATAATTTCTTTTTTTGCCCCGGCGTTTGAGCCCCAAAGCACGAACACCATTGGAGTCTCCCTCGCAGCCAGCAGCTCGATAACTCTGTCTGTAAAGCGTTCCCAGCCTTTTCCGCGATGTGACCCCGCCTGATGTGCGCGTACAGTAAGCACCGTATTCAGAAGAAGCACTCCCTGCCTTGCCCACGGGTCAAGGACTCCGCGTGTGCTGTCAGGACCGTCCGTCCTGTCAGTCATCGTAATACCGAGATCGTCATTGAGTTCCTTGAATATATTTACCAGAGATGGCGGTAAAACGGTCCCTTCGCGCACACTGAAAGCGAGCCCGTGCGCCTGGCCGGGCTCGTGATAAGGATCCTGCCCCAGTATCACGACCTTGACATCGTCGTAGTCTGTCAGCCTCAGTGCGTTATAAATGTCCGCTGCAGGCGGATAAACTGTTCCGTCTCTGTATTCTTCAATAAGAAACAAGCGTAACTCCTGATAATACGGCTTCTGCCATTCATCAGCGAGCAGCTCGTCCCATTTGTTTCCTATGATCTTTTTCACTTTGTTTTCTCCGGATCTTCGGGCGAGCAGCCGCCTATCAATCCGCGTTTATCTTCTATCTTTAAAATAACTGCATAAACAATCGTTGCTACGATCATACCTAGCAGGAGTCCGCATACGACATCCGAAGGATAGTGCATGCCCAGATAAAGTCTCGAAATACCGATAAGAACTGCGAGCACAACTGCAGCGATACCCAACTTATGCATCGTACGCGGCGGGGCTCCCTCACCTTTCCATCCAAGGCACCTGACTTTATCGTAACTCCTGCCTGAATCCGTCTTTACGGGCATCGTTGCCAGGAAAAATGCCCATGCCGGTCCCATGGAATTTGCTGAATGCCCGCTCGGGAACGATGCGTCTCCCGGAGGAGGCAGCATCGCGTTCACCATCTGAAATGTAACCCATGGTCTGACTCTGTCGACCGTCGGTTTGATGATCAGATTGCAGAATATAAAAGTAAAAAGCAGCGAGAAGGCGCAAATGAGTCCGAGCCTTCTTGTCTTTTTTACTATAATCAGCACGAGGCACAGGATTATCCAGAAAATCCCTGCCTCGCCCAAAAGTGTGAACAGTTTCATTATCGGAGTAAGCCAATCGGCATTCAGCGCGTGCTGGATGCCGATCAGCAGATTACCGTCAAATTGTGTAAAAGAATCCATTTACCCTCTTTATTTGCACATGCCTTCCGGATAGTTGATATATACCTTTGGTATCCTGAGATCGAAGCAGCATGTGATCTCGTAATTGATAGTTCCGTTGATTGCTGCCAGATCGTCTGCACTGATCTCCTGATCGCCCTGCTTGCCGAGGATGACCACTTCATCTCCGAGCTTGACATCAGGTACTGCGCTTACATCTACCATGCACTGATCCATGCAGATGTTGCCTACAACCGGGCACTTTATGCCGCCGACCAGCACGCTGATCTTGCCGCTGTTGAGTCTCGAATAACCGTCAGCATATCCGAGGCCGATCGTAGCAATCTTTGTCTCTTTCTCTGTCGATGTGAACTTGCGTCCATAGCTGACTGATGTTCCTGCCGGAACTGTCTTGAGGTTCACGATCTCTGCTTTTACTGTCATTACAGGCTTGAGATCAAGGACCTTGCCCTTGAGGTATCCCGATGGAGCGAGTCCGTAAAGAATGATTCCCGGACGGCATGCATCGAAGTGGATCTCAGGATATACCATGATCGAAGCAGAGTTAGCGCAGATCTTCTTAGGATTGAATCCTGCTGCATTCAGTTTCTCAAAGAATGCCTTGTAGTTGCTGATCTGCATTTCGGTGTACTCCCTCTGCTCTTCGTCAGCAGTCGAGAAGTGTGTAATAACACCGGCAATATTGATGCCAGGAAGTTCAGCAAACTTTTTATACTGCTCTACAGCATAGTCTCTCTCTTCGTCAGTAAATACCCTGAAACCGACTCTGCCCATACCTGTATCAAGACCGAAAAGAACTCTTGCAGGCTCTGCGCCCTGAGCCATGACTTCATCGCTCAGCGCCTTTACATAGTCGTAGTGCATTACTCCCGGGATCAGGTCATACTCGATAACTGTATCTACGCACTCCTTCGGTGTCAGTCCGAGGATAACGATGTTACCGTCGATACCATCCTCGCGGAGATTTATTCCCTCCTCAAGTGTAGCTACAGCAAAATTATCCACACCGTTATATTTCAGTACCTTAGCACACTCTGTAGCGCCGTGTCCGTAACCGTTCGCCTTGATAACGCCGATCATTTTAGGACACTTCATCTGAGCTTTGATCTGCTTGACATTGTGATCGAATGCAGACATGTCGATCTCAGCCCAAACCTGTCTTAACGTCTCCTTATACATAATTATTCTCCTTACATAAAACTGCAGTTTATAAGGTCACTAAAATTTTACTACTCAGCAATTATCATATCAAGATTCTAAAACCAGCTTGTTAACCTTCATCGCATCTTTTTGTTTCCTTCCGCCTTGATATGTCATGTGATCTGTGTTATCATACTCGGGCACGCAGATGAAACTGCGCAATATATCTGTCTCTGTAGCTCAGGGGATAGAGCAACGGTTTCCTAAACCGTGTGCCGGAGGTTCGAATCCTCTCAGGGACACCACGATCCGCACGATGTGCGGATTTTTTTATTGTTGAGGATTCTCACCTACGGTTCCCCTCTTCGAGGACTTGCTTCGCGTCGGAATCCTCTCAGGGACACCATAACAAAGCCGGTCCGGAAATGATCCGGACCGGCTTTTCGTTACTTATTATTCCATGAAGCTCATTTTTTCACCGATAATGATCGCCTTTGAATCGTGGCCGTGTCCTATCTCTTTGGTGACCGCCACAGGCAGCTTGTCATCTATATGCATTTTCAGAAGGTCGAAGACCGTCATCTCCGGGTTTGACTTTTCGTAATTGGTAAACGTACCCAGCAGCACTCCTGCGACCTGATCGAACACACCGATGTGCTCCAGTTGAGCAAACAGGGTTGCGATCTGTCCTGAACCTCCGCCTAACGATTCCAGAAGCAGTATCTTCCCATGCATGTCAGGCCAGTATTTTGTTCCTGCAAGTTTTGTAAAACACCTTATATTACCGCCTACTACGACGCCTTCCATACAGTTTCCCTGAAGGAAGTTGTAGCTGATGCCAAACAGGCTATTAGTATCTCCGGCCAGATAATCTCCGAATCTCTTTCTTTGCAGTTGGGATTCTGAGCCGGTCATATTCCTGATCTGCCAGAGCACCGATGGCTTGCCGGTCATTGTATAGATCGCATTGATCACCGTCGTAAGGTCGCTGTATCCCCAGAAAGTCTTATCCGAATTTGTAATCACATCAAAATCCAGATATTTCAGCACTCCGTTTGCCAGATCTCCTCCGGATATATCATAGATCGCAGCGATCGAGTCATCTTTGTAAAACTTCATGAGATCAGCTGCGCGCTCCTCGTCAGTACCGCTGAAATCATCGGTCTGCGCATAAATGTGCGCAGCGGATACAGTCTCTGCGCCAAGCTCCCTGAGCACATTTACGAGTTCATCTATTCTCTTTTTATACTCCGGGTTCAGCCCGTTCGAACATGCTGAGATTCCTGCTTTCATTGGTTCCGTTAATTGTTCCTTTCCGATTATTTATGAGTGAAAACCGCTATGCTGTAAGCCGGCATGGTTAGTGAACCGTTCTTATAGGTGATGTTCTCATCATTTGCACACAGCTTCTCAGCCAGTCTGAAGCCCCTCCCGGATTTCGGAAGTTTCTTTTCAGCCGGCTGATCGCCCAGGTTCATTACAATCAGCAAGTCATCCTCATTCTCGCTCCTTCTGAAAAACGCCGCTGTTTTATAGTCACAGAGAGAGTCAGCTTTTTCAGTCACACCTCTTGCGATTACCGGATATGTATTTCTTATCCGGATGACATCCCTGAACCAGTTACAGATGGATCGTTTATCCTTTATCTGATCTGCCAGCGGAGGAAACTTCATCTGTATTTCATCCATTCCCGGCGGACCTGCACACATATCCTGATCGTACGGATCATCGCTCCAGTACATCGGTGCCCGTCTGTTTTCGTCCCTGCCTGCACCGTCCATTCCGATCTCTTCACCGTAATAGACAAAAGCATTGCCGGTCATGAACAGATTCATGGCATACGCCATCTTGATAACAGAGCCGCTGTCACCGGGATAGTAAGATGCGCTTCTGTTCATGTCGTGATTCGTATAGAAAGGAGCACCCACATAGCCGGGATTTGCCTTGCTGTATGCTTCTTCAGCCCACACCATGCCCTCGACATATTCTGACGCGCTGCAGTTTCCGTTAAGAGTTTTCGCGATAAGACCTCTTTCACTTGCAAAAGGAAAGTCAAAGAGCGAATCGATTCCGCTTGTGTACAGAGAAGCAATCGTGTCACTGTCGGTCCATGCCTCTCCTACAATATAGCAGTCCGGATCCATACCGTGCGCGGACTCATTCAGAAAGCGCAGAAATTCAGTATTTGCATCCCGGTTGTCTGTATAGTATGACATTACCGCATCAAGCCTGAACCCATCGACGCCCTTGCCGATCCAGAACGTCATTATGTCGCGTATCTCAGATCTCACAGCATCGCTGCTGAGATTCAGTTCGGGCATTTCCGACCAGAACCTCGACTCGTAGTACCATTCAGTTCCTTCAATATGAGTGTATCCCTCCAGTGCTTCCCTGGAGAAATTGTAATAATCGTAATACTTGCAATATGACGTGTCAGGCTCCCAGCCTGAAGGGAGCTCGTGCAGATAATCTGACGCCGCTTTAAACCATGCATGCTCGTCTGATGTGTGGTTCAGCACAAGGTCCATATAAACCCGGATGTCTTTTTCATGGCACTCCTTCAGAAGAGTTTCATAATCTTCAATAGTACCGAATGTAGGATCAATGGCGTAATAATCATCAACATCATACTTATGATATGTCGCTGACGGATGCACAGGCGTAAGCCAGATCGCATCAAAGCCGAGATCCTCAATGTAATCCAGTTTGGACCTGATGCCGTTAAGATCGCCTATACCGTCACCATTTGAGTCGCAGAAGGACGAAACAAATATCTCATAGGTAGTACGGTACTTATCATTACTGTCACGACCGGTGCCGGAAGTCTTCCCCGCTCTGCACCCTGACAGTAGCAGTAACAGGCAAATAATTATGCACGCCAGCCTCCGCAAGCTATTGTTTTCCATCCAGCGTTTCGCTGACATAATATGCCCTCACTATACCTTCGGTTATCAGCACGGATTCCTGATGAAAAAAAGTGCAGAGATCCTTCGCGATCTCACCGACAATGTTCTTATCCGCATCGATCAGAGTAAGCACCAGTGTAGTTTCTCTTGTATATTCCCCGTTCTCATGGATGTATCCGCCCTCTTCAACACCAAAGGAAAACGGAGTGTTATATCCATAGCAGACATTCCTCAGAACGCTGACATACTTTTCTGTCTCCATCAGTTGCTTTTTTTCTACCGAATCATTCAGGCCCACATATATCTTGGTCTCAGTCATTATGTCTTTCATTTTAAATATCCTTCGTGAACATGTCTTTTGGTTTAATGCCGTTTTTTCTGGATGTACGGTTCCAGTTTGTATTGGCAATCCACACATACAGCCAGCGCGGGAATGCAAACGGTTCTGCATAAATGTCCGCCATGGCTTCAGTATTGTCTATTGATTGTACCAGACGGTCCATTCCCTGAGATGCCTTTTTCGTTGTCCCTCGCCTGAATGGGATCACATCCATCAGTGTCCCCATCAGTTCCCCGGCGCTGACTCCGAGCCCGCCGCAGTATTCATGGCCCGACTTTGCGCACCATTGTTTCACGGCGCCGAACAGGTTATCCAGCTGGCTGCTTTCGTACAGCCCCATATTGGCAAGCAGGTAGACCTGCTTCGATCCCATGCTGCTCCGCTCCATCCTTTCCATCAGCTTTATGACCTGTGATGGCAGTCCGTCTACATAAAGCGGAACGCACAGGACTATGATCTGCGACTCATCCAGGATGTTTATCAGTCTGTCAGGGTCATTCATATATGTCCTGAGATCAATGATCTCATTGTCTCTTTTGAGCCGGCCGGTCAGCGCACGTGCCAGCTTTGCAGAATTGCCGTCAATATTGCGCATGCTTCCATTGAGAAGCATGACTTTTCCTGAGTCAGCTTTCCCCGGTCTCTCAGGCAGCTCCTGTGCCGGTACCGCTGTGTCATCATCACACACCCTGAAGATCACGTCCTTCACATGCCCGCGAATGTTGGTGCATACCGCCCTGGCATACTTTGCTGCGCTCTCCTTCTCGTCATCTGTAAGTGACGGCCCGTAGAAGATGAATGTGAAAGGCTTGTCCTCGTCGAAGCGTTTCTTATGGTGTGTCTCGCCCTTTGTGATCTCAAACTGAGGGAGCACATATCCGAGGCATCGGTCAAACACCCCTTTGACGGATCCCGAAAAACCGCCGTATGTGTATCTGCTTATAACGGTTACTTCTCCGGCCTGATGGATAAGGCTGCCCATGTTCTCATACCCGTCGTGGATCGCGCATCTGCCCGGAGTCCTGTTCCAGCAGGAGAAGCAGCCTATGCAGGGATGGATGCTGCCGTTATCCGACACGACGTTCCAGCCGTCGTAGTCGCTGCTGATCTTCTCCCACGCTGCCGTGTCCAGATCCTGTATAACAAGATTCTTTTTAGCCATAGCCATATACCCTCTTTTACAAAAGGACCCGCCTGTGAGACGGGTCCTCATCACATACTTTATTATCTATTTATAGAATTCCTCGAAGAACTGTATGTTAGCCAGCATAGGTTTCAGTTCCCCGTCCTGCTCCTTCTTTATGATCTCTACTATTCTGTCGTTGACCGGTGTAGGCACTCCGTATTTTTTACCCCATTCGCAGACGACCCCGTTGATCGCGTCGACTTCGCAAGGCTTGCCCTTCTGAAGATCCTGAAGCATCGAAGGCACTATACCGAAGTGTTTCTTCATGGCTATCGGCACCAGTATCTCGGCGAATTTCTGCTTTGCCTTGTTGTTGTAGTCAAATAGTTTTGTAATGTCTTTTCCCTGTACAGGCGCGAATTCCACTCCGCCTGCTCGTGCTACATCGATGCATTCCTTCATGCACCTGACTGCAACTTTCCTCGCAGGTTTCCATCCTGCCACATTGCCGAACGTTCCGCCTATTACGGTACCGAGACCGGAATATGTAGCATTTATAAGGAGCTTCGACCAGCGCGCACCGAGCAGATTGTCTTCGATGTCAACAGGGCACATGTTCTCGAGCACTCCCTTGACCTTATTAAGGCTGTCTTCGGATATACCCTTCATGCCTCCCATGTGGAACGACAGGCTGTCAGGGTCACTTGTGAGCTCGCAGACACCCGGCTCCGTCATGGTGGCACCCCATTCAACGGTGCATCCGATCGTTCTGTCTTCTCCTACGATCTCTGCAATTCCCGGTTCAGGTATACCGTTCTGCAGCGTTACTATCACGCCGTCATCTGCCAGCATAGGCTTGAGCATGGTGACGACTTCAGGGTTGTGAAGCTGCTTAGTCATCAGAAAGATGATGTCATACGGACCTTTCATCTGATCAGGAAGGATAGCATTGACAGGAGTCATGAAATTTACAGTTCCTGTTATATGCGCCCCGTTTTTCTGAAGGGCTTCAACATGCTTTACATTGCGATTAACCAGTTCTATCGGGAACCCGCTTTTTGTAAGATACGCTCCGAGTATGGTGCCGAGCGAACCGGCGCCATAAATTGCACATTTCATTCCGCTTACCTCCTATCCCTTGATATCCTTTTTATGCTTCCTGAGGGCCGTTGTATCTGAAGCCTATCATGGTTATATCATCAAACTGCTTAGCTTCCCCGACAAATTCATCCTGATCAGCTTTGACGCCCTGAAGCAGGCCTTCCATAGAGGCATCCTTGTATAAATTGAGAGCCTTCAGCGCGCGTCCAAGGCCGTATTCCTCTTCATTAACATTGATGGCATCAGGGATACCGTCAGTATAAACATACAGACAGTCGCCCGGATCCAGATGCATCATGTAGCTTTCGTATGTCATGTCTTTCATCGCTCCGAGTGGAAGCCGGTGCTTATCCTTGAAGATCTTATAGTCCTCACCCTTTCTCATCAGCATCGGGTACTCATGGCCCGCGTTAAGACACTTCATATCACCGGTAGACAGATCGATTATGCCTATCCAGACTGTAACAAACATGTTCAGCTCGTTTCCTTCACAGAGCTCGTTATTGACCCTGAAGCATATCTCTTCCGGCTCAAGCCCGGCTTCGGCAAGACCCCTGATAGCAGTCTTGCTGCGCATCATGAACAGCGCAGCCGGAATACCCTTGTCCGAAACATCGGCGATTACCAGTGCCATCCTGTCCGGTCCGACAAAGAAGAAATCGTAAAAATCACCCCCGACCTCTCTTGCCGGATCCATAGTCGCGAAAAGCTCGAATCCGGTGTGGTTGAAGGTAAAGTTCTTAGGAAGAGCCGCATCCTGTATGTTGTGTGCCAGAAGGAGCTCCTGCTCCATCCGCTTCTCAGCTGCAGAGATGTATCCCTTCAGAACATCTACCGTAAGATTGATGTCATCGGATAATGAAGCAAATTCAGACGATGAATAGACGTCTACCTTTTCATTCAGGTTACCTTCAGTTATCCTGTTCAGCGACATATTTACCCGCAGCAGCTTATCTACCACTATGTTCTGAACCAGCAGAGCTATCAGCACATATATTACTGTAAAGAACAATATATCTGCCAGCATGGTCTCGTAAGCCTGGATGTCGCGCCCTCCATAGACCTCCCGTTTCGGAATCTGTGTAAATACCGTAAGACCATCTTTTGTGACCCTTTTCAGACAATATGATTTATCTCCGTAAATATTGGCAAAAAAGTACTCTTTAGGGCCATGAGTCATTATAAGTTCTTCGATTTCATCATTGTAGTATTTATCGAAATTGGTACCCGCTATCAGTTCTCCGTTCTCGTCGAGCACAGCAAAAGTACCTTCCAGTCCCACAAAATGTGTGTAGTTATTGGTGTGGCCGCCGCGTTCCTGTATCCACATGACGGAATTTCCTATATCACGTGACGCAGCTGCGAGATCTACTTTTGCATCCTGCAGCGCAGCCGCAGACTGCATGGAATAATTGAAACCGAAATTTGTCAGCAGTACAAATACAGTAACACCGAACATCCATGTCTGGAACTTATTCGATACCGGCACCTCGCTTGGGGGTATCGCTTTAAAAGGACTATGCAGTTCTCCAAGGCTCTTTTTTATTGCTACAGAGCATAACATGAGTCCAATCCCGCTGAAGAGTATCATAGGTACAGAACATATCCTTACGACCTCAAAGGCTACCCTCATGTCTTCTCTGTGCGTCAGGAACACAACATACATATGGAAAACTTCGATCACCGAGCCCATGAAGAAAGCATACGCGATCGAAGGCTTTTTCCCTTTGAAAATGAATTTGTTCAGGAATGCTGCGAAAAAGCCTGCCAGGCATGTAGAAATACTGCAGGCGACAGTCGTGTAGGCGCCGACACCGAAGCTGGTACCCACGATGTAACGCTCGGTTCCGCCTATAAGGCCTGCAATAATGCCTGATACCGGATCAAAGAACAGTCCCGCTGCCATCGGTCCAAGGTCACGGACATTGAGCACCATATTCCCGAAGTCTATCCCGAAGTGCGTCGAAAATACAGAAAGGAGGCCGTAAAGGAAACCAAGTCCTATCCTGTCGCCAATGCTGAGCTCCCTGTCGCGCAAAGCTTTCCACAGTAAAAATGTCAATGCCACATAAGCACCTGTGATCAATGACATTTTGGCAATCATTTCAAGCATCCCTGTAATCATTCTCCGGTTAAGTCCCTGTCCTTTTTATTTTTCAAGGATACGGACTTCCCTGATGAAGAAGTCCGTGCCTTCAATAATTTCTTTGTCAAAGCTGCCGCATTCCGGGCACAAACCTTTGTTTACCACTATAGGGAACTCTGTCCCGCAATTCCGGCAGAGGCCTATGGCCTTTATCCTTTCTATGATGAGCTCCGAACCCCTGAGGAAATCATAATCGTCAGATATGACCTCGTATCCGTCCTGGAGAAACTCGGGGATCACAGATGTGGCCTCGCCGACCTCGATCACGATCGCATCGACGTGATCGAGGCCGTTCTCTTCAACTACTTTTCCGACTTTATCTACGACACCGTAAAGAAGCGTTAATTCATGCATCTGTCAGAGCTCCTTTAACGCTTGCCTGCGTCGCCTCTGTTGTTGTCTTCCTTGATGAATTTCTTGACAGCGATCTTCATCTCGCGGTTCTTGCGGTAATTCTCAACATAATTCTTACGGAAGCGGATCGAGTGGATCGGCTCGTTGAACTTTTTGATGAGATGTATCGCGTCGAATTTACATCTTGTTGTGCAAACGCCGCATCCGATGCATCTGTTCTGGTCTACCTTAGTAGCTCCGCAGCCGAGGCAGCGGGCTGTCTCAGCCTTGAGCTGCTCCTCTGTGAAAGTAAGGCTTTCATTGCGCTTTGTGCCCACTTTAGACGCATCTACCTTCGGGATCTGGCGCTTTATGTTGTCCCAGCTGATGTGATTGAAATCGAGATCTGACTTGTCGAGCGCTGTGTACTCTCTTCTGTCTCTTGCGAGAGTCAGGCTGTGGCCAGGCCATACGAAACGGTTGATGGAGATGGACGCCTCTTTGCCTGCTGCGATTGCATCGATGCAGAACTTCTGTCCTGTATAGATGTCTCCGCCGGCAAAGATATCAGGCTCGCTTGTCTGGTATGTGAGCGGATCTGCAATAACGAGCCCCCTCTTGTCGGTCTCAACATTTACGCCTGTGAGCAGCTTGCCCCAGTCAGGTCTCTGACCGATACAGTAAAGCACCATCTGGCATCTTGCCTCTTCCGTAATGCTGTCGTCAAACTTAGGATCGAATCTGCCTTCCGCGTTCTTGACGCTGGTGCACTTGCGGAACTTTATTCCCTTGACTCTTCCGTCTTTTGTTGTGGCGATCTCAGTCTGTCCCCATCCGTCATGAATGTTGATACCGTCTTCCTTGCAGTATGCCTGGTCCTCTTCACCCATAGGCATCTCATCATAGGACTCGAGGCAGTAGAGGTCGACCTTCTTTGCACCGTATCTCTTGGCTGTACGCGCTACGTCAGCTCCGATGCTTCCACCGCCGATGACTACTACATTGCCGCTGAGTTCTACATCATTGCCGCGGTTGATATCCTTCAGGAACTCAACACCTGCAACAACTCCCTTCGCGTCATCGCCAGGAATGCCGAGCCTGCCGCAGTTCTGGAGTCCGATGCCAAGGTAGAATGCCTCGAATCCCTGCTCACGGAGCTCAGGAATCGTTACATCAACACCGACTTCAACTCCGCATTTGAATTCAACTCCGAGAGCTCTCAGAACGTCGATCTCAGCCTCAACTACGTCCTTTTCCAGTCTGAACGCAGGAATGCCGTTTACGAGCATGCCGCCCGGTCTCTTTTCCTTTTCAAAAACAGTTACTTTATATCCGCCTGCTGCCAGATAGTAAGCACAGGAGATTCCCGCCGGACCGGAACCGATGACAGCGATCTTCTTGTCATGCTCCCAGAGCTTTCTTGGGATGAATCTCTTTGAAGCTTCGATCTCTCTGTCAGCGATGAATCTCTTGACCTCGTCGATGGCGACTGCCTGATCGATCTCGCCTCTTGTGCACTCGTTCTCACAGTTATGCGGGCAAATGCGTCCGCAGACTGCAGGCAGCGGGTTCTCTTTCTTGATGAGCTCGAGGGCTTCCATGTACTTGCCCTGAGCGGCCAGTCTTATATATCCCTGAATAGCGATATGTGCAGGGCATGTGGTCTTGCATGGCGATGTGCCGGTCTCGACCACGTTCTTTCTGTGGTCTCTGTAATCGGCATCGTATCTTTCCGGACCCCACTCCTGCTCATCAGGGAGCTCTGTAGGGATCTGAACAATAGGTGTCTTTGAGCAGATCTTCTGTCCGAGTTTGAGCGCATTGTTTGCGCATGTCTCTACGCACTGTCCGCATGCCACACACTTTGATTCATCGATCTCAGCTACATAGTTGCTGCGGACCATGTTAGGTGCTCCGTAGTATGTGGCGCTTCCGATAGCCATGCAGCTCTGCGGCTGGCAGTTGCAGATAGCAAACGAGATGCCGCTCTCGAGTGTAGTTATCTGATGGACGCAGCCCATTGCCTCGGTTCTCTCGAGGTGCTCATAAACCTGCTCCTTCGTGAGTTTTTCTCCGCGGCCGTGTCTGATCATGCTCTCTGCGAGCAGACCCATGTAGATGCACATTCCATCTTCAAGATCGCCGGTTCCTTCGCCCATGATGCGGCGGACCCTGCGGCACTGGCACGGTACTCTGCAGAAAGCACCTCCGAGCGTTGTCTCGATCAGTGTGCTGAGCCTCTCCATTGTCATGATCTTTGTATCTGCCGGAAGTGCGCTCTCAACAGGAACGACTCTCATAATGCCGACACCCATAGGCATCGATGCAGCGACCTGACCGTAGGATTCGAAAGCATGCCTCTGGAAGAGATACGAGATCTCAGGATGCGATTCATTATATTCTTTACTTCTGGCCAGCTGGAACTCGAAGATACCCGGCGCGAAAGGAACGAGCAGATAGATCTTAGCTCCGCCCTTTCCGAGCTTGACATCCATGAAGTAGGCGTTATCAGCGCAGCCTTCAAGGATCCTTTTTACCTTTTCAACCGGCATTCCGGTTTTCTTCGCCAGGCCTTTCGCAGTAGACGGCATGACGAGTTTCATTTCGCTCATGACCGCAAGCTCGTCATCGGTCAGCAGGTAATCGAGCAGCTGATACTCCGCGCATTCAGGAGTGATCTTGAGCTCACCCTTATTCGCCATTTCGGTCGCAAGCTTTATAAGCTTGTCTTTTCTGGTTTCCATTATTCTCTCCCTCTTAAATTGCAATATATAATGCAGATTTGTATCTAATGCATACCTGATAAAATTGTATCATATACAATAAAAAAAGACTCGGAGAATTTGCATCATCCGAGACTAAAAATGCGGTTCTGGTTTCCTTTTACTAATAGACTTTTTCTATATCTTCCTGAGATATCCCATTAGCTGCGCAAAAGCCCTCAAGCTGTGCCGGTGATTTTATCAGCATTATCTCATGCAGCTGGTTGCTGTTCTTCTCCCTTGCACACAAAACCTGTTCACCGGTGCATATACTGCATCTGAGAACAGGCTCGTAATCGCCTTTTGGCATTTTCGGATATTCCTTTTGTTTCTTACTGAACAATCCCATATCTGCCCTTCCATTTCTGTGTTTGTGCTTATGATTCTCATAACGCACTGTTGTTTCACTGCCGTGTACCGCCTATATTATAAACCATTTTTGCCTTTGCTTTTCCGCATTTTTCGTGCATATGTCAGCGCCTGCTTCAAAGCAGATTCCTTTTCTATGCCTGCGAGCCTCAGCTTGTGTGCATAGGCAAGTATTTCGCTGAAATCTTCACCCGGCTCAAGCCCTGACTCTATGAGGTCACGTCCCATGACATAAGGCTTTGCCATCGTCTCTTCATAAGCTTTCAGTCTTTCCAGAAGAAACTCCTTATCTCCCGAAAAGGCATCCGCACCCGAAAACACCGGTTTATCCGCCTCTGCAAACCAGATGAGATCTCCGGGAACGGCTGCAGCGTCAAACATTCTGTTGGTGGATTTAAGCACAGGCTTTGAATATGCAGCTACGTTAGGCCTCATGTGGAGCGGCACCATGTTGAAGACATAATCCCTGATTTCCTTCTCATTGGTGAGACGGTCAATGAAGGCCTCCACAAGAGGCATCCCTTTAACCTCATGTTCATAGGCGTGGATACGGCCGTTTTTCAGTTCTGTCGTTACTATCTTGCCGAGATCATGCGTAAGAGCCAGCAGCATGAATCGGTACGGTTCAGAAACGCGGTCCCTGAATGCAGCTGCCCTGTCGATGACTTCCATCGTATGTGTCCAGACATCACCCTCCGGGTGGAAGACGGGATCCTGCTCAAGCCCGATAGTCTGCTTCAGTTCCGGAAACCATACATCCAGCTGATCCATTGCACGGAGAGATTCAAAGAATACAGAAGGTTTGTCTGCTTTAAGGAGTGCCTTTTTGAGCTCTTCTTCAACGCGCTCATGCGAAAGAGTCGAAAGATCGATGCCGCGGCACAGCTCAATGGTATCGGGAGCTATGGCGAAATTGAATCTCGCCGCGAACTGCGCTCCGCGCAGTACCCTCAGAGGGTCCTCGATGAAGCTTGCCGGATCTATATGCCTTATGACCTCTTCATCGAGGTCGCGGCGGCCGCCAAAGTGATCGACCAGCTCGCCCGTCAGCACATCCTCCATCATGGAATTGATCGTGAAATCGCGGCGCCTCGCCGCTTCGCGCGTTCCTATAAACGGATCCACCTCTACATCAAAGTCACGATGCCCGGTCCCGGTCGCGCGCTCGCGCCTCGACATCGCTATGTCTATGTCTTCGCCTTTCAGGGCGAAGACCCCAAAGCTTTTTCCGTAGGTCAATGGCTCCCCGATCTTTTTGAGAATCTCAAATAGCGCGGCCGGCTCTATTCCGTGCACCTCTATATCCACATCCTTATTGTCGATACCAAGCAGCCTGTCGCGCACAAAACCGCCGACATAGAACGTCCTCCCGCCGGCTTCGCTCACATATTCAGCTATCCTCTCCGCGATGCTCTTACTCATTGTCGTCCATGTCCCTGGCGCGGGAGTCTCCCCAGACCATGTCATAAATCAGCGGGTCGCGTATAAGGTGCTTCCACGCAGTATACGTTGCCTGCACGAAACGTTCGTCTAACTCTGTTTCTTCTTCTATCATCGGACAGACATACGGAAGCTCGTAATCATTGAAGACCAGCCGGAGCGTACCGTCCCCGTCAAGATGCGGAAGCAGCGGAAAGCTCCTGCACTGTATAGGTCTCATATTTCTCGGGCAGTGAGGAGGTGTCTTGCATCTCACGAAAAAGATCTTTCCTTTCCACGAACCCGGCAGCTCATACTCATCAGTACTGAGTGAGTCCCAGGTGAGCCAGTCGGCATGCTTGTCGTGTATCTTTTCCTCGCCCGGCAGCAGCATTATGCCCATATCCTCGTCCGTATATGCCGCGTTGCAGCAGGCTGCGCCGCAGATAGTACCGCAATCGAAAGGGACCGGCGATACTCTGTCGAGCAGCCGGTAAATAGCTTTATATGTTCTCTTTCTTGTGGCGCCTTTGATCATTTATACCTTTCCGCCTGGCGTTTGATCTCTGACTTTATCTGCTCCACCACGCTGTCAGGTGCAACCACTCTCACATCGCCGTCGATGCCCATGATCCAGCCGAAGAACTGCTTGCTGACCGCCACGGTTATAGTTGTGCGGAAGTGGTCATCATCTATAGGAGCGATGATTATATCCTTGCCGAAGCGGTCGATAAACACGCTTACCAGGCGGTTTTCCGCTTCAATGGTGACTTTCGTCTCATCACCTGCAAACATCCCGAACAGAGTGTTGGTGTAGTGCGCGATATTGAATTTCCTGAACGCTTCATGCCCCTCGCGCTTTTCGTCAAGGATCCCGATCTGCGTCATCTTGTCGACGCGGTAATGTATGATAGTCTCATGCTTTGAATCGTAGGCTACCAGGTAATACTTTTCGTCGTCCCACATGAGAGCCCACGGGCTCAGCCGGTACCACTTGCCGTCATAGCGCGGTTCCATCTCCTTTTTGAGATTCCAGTCGAAGTATTTGAAGCGTATCTGTCTGTCTTCACCGATGGCCGCATGTATCTTGTCCACGTTGTAGTAGATGCTCTCGTTCATGGTCTTCACACGGCCCGAGATTATCACCTGCCTGTGGAGCTGCGATCCTTCATACTTGCTGACCAGCGATTCCAGCTTCTTGATGAGCTGAGCGGATTTCTTGTCAGTTATGAATTTTGCCGACTGTACCGAATCCACCAGGAGCTTGAGTTCCGGAAGCTCAAAATCCCTGCTGCCGAGGTAATAGTAGAAGTTGCGTCCATCCTTCTCCGAGATTATGTCGAACCCAAACCTGCGCAGTTCCTCGAAGTCCTGATAGAGAGTCTTTCGGTCAGCGTTGACGCCCTCAGCCGCCAGCTTAGTAATTATTTCAGGCATGGTAAGCTTGTGCGTATCGTCGGTCTCTCTCGAAAAGAGCTGCACGAGATACAGCATTTTCAGTTTCTGATTTTCACCTTTGCGCTCTGCCATTGAAATGCTCCGCTATTTGATAAGGCCTGCTTTTTTTGCCTCTTCTATGATCTTCGGAAATTCAGCGAGTGACACCTTGACATCATGCTTCTTCGCAAAGCCCAGGAATTCTCCCATCGTGATCTTATTATCAGCAAGGATACCGTCTACCTCTTTCTTCAGTTCAGGGTCAGTATCATACTGCTTGATGAGCTCTTCTACAGTTGCCATATCATTCTCCTTTCATTTATATACTCTAAAAGGCCCTCACAGCTTTCTTTCACATCGCGCCATGTGGCATCAAAGTTGCCCGTATACCACGGGTCGGCGACCTCATTGCCGGCTCTGTCCGTATAATCGAGCAAAAGGCTGATCTTACTGTCGGGATCGCCGCCTGTGATCCTTTTTATATTCCTTATATTATTGTAGTCCATGCAGATGATCATGTCGAAGCAATCATAGTCATTTTTTGTCATCTGCCATGCCCTGTGGCCGCCGTAAGGAATGCCCTTCTCAGCAAGTTTTCTTCTCGCCGGCGGATAAACGGGATTTCCTATCTCTTCCCGGCTGGTTGCTGCCGAATCAATCACGAAACTGTCCTCGATCCCTTTTCTGCGTACCATTTCCTTCAGCACATACTCTGCCATAGGGCTGCGGCAGATATTACCATGACATACAAATAATATTCTTATCTTTCTATCTTTCTGCACTATTCTACTTCTTTCCAATAATCTTTACAGCCGTGCCGTACGCCAGCACCTCAGCAGCGGTATTTCAAAAAAAGCTATTTTATTTTGGAGTCGTCCCCAACAACACTGATTATGTGGTCGAAATTGGTTCCGTTTATTTCATACGCGCCTTTGATACCGAGCAGCGCTTCCCGGTCTGCCCTTTTGCAGAACTTCAGTATCCGCTCCGCCTGTCCGGCAGGATCGTCGGATTTGTCATAGAATGTTCCCCTCTCAGTGCTGTAACCGACAGGCCATTGTCTGAATGTATCCGGATCGACATAAATGTCTATGTATTTTCCGTGGAAGCTGATGTCGAACCAGTTCGTACCGAACGAATAGGCTCCACCATCGAGACTGCCGTCTTTCAGAAAACATTCCCGCGCAAAGTAGCAGTTGTCCGGCTCACTGAACCATATCTTCACAAACTTGTCTTTCCTTGTGGTGAACCATGCTCCTCCGCTTCGTATATTCTCTATCATCCCGCTTTTAAGCGCTTCTTTTTTGTTGCTCATACCACCGCTCCGCTTTTATTCTCAGATGTTCATTCTGCCTGTATTTTACCATAATGCACACCCTTGAATATATGCTATACTCATACTGACAGGAGGTGAACAATTATGCTTAACAAGTTTTGCAAGAAACCCCTATATGAAGTTACAAGAACTATGGCAAACGTGGCTATGGGTGTCGAAAAGGCAGACATGGTCATTAAAAACGCCAGACTGGTAAATGTATGCACAGCCGAAATCCAGGAAGGGATCGATGTGGCGATCGCAGAAGGCCGCATCGCTCTTGTAGGTGATGCCTCGCACTGTATAGGTGACAACACAAAGATAATTGACGCAACAGGCCAGTACATCGCACCGGGATTCATGGACGCGCACATCCATGTGGAGTCTGCCATGATCACCGTCAGGGAATACGCACGCGCCGTAGTTCCTCACGGAACGACCGGTATCTTCATGGATCCTCATGAGATCTGCAATGTCTGCGGACCTGAAGGAGTAAAGGCCATGATAGATGACGGAAAATCAGTTCCTCTTAAAGCGATGGCAAATGTTCCGTCATGTGTACCGGCTGTTGCAGGATTCGAAGATACGGGTTCGCACATCGGTCCTGAAGAAGTCCGTGAGATGATGACATGGGAAGGAATCATGGGTCTCGGAGAGATGATGAACTTCCCGGGCGTTATCTACGGGGATCCTAACGTCCACGGTGAGCTTGCTGAGACGCTCAAGGCTGACCAGGTAGTAACCGGCCACTACTCAGTGCCTGAGACCGGCCCGGGACTCAACGCTTTTATCGCTTCCGGCGTAAGATGCTGCCATGAGTCGACCCGCGCTGAAGATGTGCTGGAGAAGATGCGTCACGGAATGTATGCCCTGATGCGTTACGGAAGCGCATGGCATGACATGCCTGTTATAATCCGGGCAATACTCGACAACAACGTAGAAGACCGCTTCGCATGCCTGATTTCGGACGATACCCACCCAGACACGCTAATAAGCGACGGTCACCTCGACCACATCGTACGCTGCGCCGTCAAGGAAGGCCTTGATCCTATAAAAGCGATCCAGTACGTAACCATCAACCCGGCGACATGTTTCCGCATGGATCACGAGATGGGAAGCATCACTCCGGGCAAGTGCGCAGACATCGTGTTCTTCGATGACCTGAACGATATTCAGATAACCCGCACGATCATCGACGGAGATGTCGTTTCTGAGAACGGCGAGATGACAGTGGATATCGGTGAATCGAACTTCCCTGATTCGGTCTACAATACGATGCACGTCGGATACGATATCACGCCTGACAGCTTTAAGATCGCCGCACCTGAAGGTGCCGGAGACAGCGTGAAGACACGCGTCATAGAGATAATCCCTAACCGCGTAGGCAACTATGAGAGAATCATGGATCTGAAGGTTAAGGACGGATTCGTCGAAGCAGACGCGAGCCAGGATATCATGAAGATGGCCGTGTTTGAACGCCATCATGAGACAGGTACAAAGGGCTGCGGATTCCTGAAGGGATTCGGGTTCAGGAAAGGCGCTATGGCTCAGACAGTCTCGCACGATGCACACAACCTGCTCGTAGCCGGAACCAATGATGAAGACATGGCCCTTGCTGCTAATACCCTCGTTGAATGCGGAGGCGGAATGTGCGCTGTTGCAGACGGAAAAGTGCTGGCACTCGTACCTCTCCCAATTGCAGGCATTATGAGCGATCAGCCTGTAGAAGAGGTGGCAGACCTCATAAGCAAGCTCGACGCAGCATGGAAAGAGATGGGATGTGTTATCAACTCGCCATACATGACGATGGCGCTGATCCCGCTGGCATGCCTGCCTGAGCTGAGACTTACCAACCGCGGACTTGTCGACTGCAGGACATTCCAGTTTGTCGATCTGTTTGACAAATAAGGTGCTGAATCCAACAGCATATGTCAAAGCAAATTAAGAGGCTCCGGAGCCTGACTCACGGAGCCTGACTCCGGAGCCCTTTTGATTTATCTGTTTATCGCCTGCACGATCTGCTATTGTACCTGTTCTCTTATTTCTTCTGTTATGAGCTCTCTCTGATATACATCCGTTAGTATACCGAAGTACGAAACAACAGTACCTGATTTAAACATCTCATCCCTGACAGTTATCTGGTCTTCTGTTATAACATGCATTTTGTCTCCGTATGTGCCTGTTTTAATGAGCTTGCCCTGTTCATCATAGAAGTCGAAGACAAACTCGACCGTATCACCTGTCACAAACTGTTCCAGCCCCTTCCTCATGAAGAAAGCATGTTTATCATCGTCTCTGCTGTAACCCGTCACATATCCGGTGAAGTCGGAGTCCGTTTCTTCGGAAACCGGATCCCACTCTATGTGCATGGTGATGTTTTCAGTACCGTTAAGTTTCGCCTTGACAGTACCACGATATACGATGCCTTCGTCGGTCATTATCGGATCCTCAGCTTCATAACAGACAACCTGCCCGTTGATGTGTGCCCATATGCCGTCCATACTGACCAGCGGATGTCCTTTACCGTCATCATCTGCGAAATGCTCCCTGCCTATATATAAAAGACCTTCTTCAGTCTCCAGATAAGAGGCGACCTCGCAGTCAAGTATGGTATCCCATGTCTTTTCAGGAAGCTCCGGCAGATACCCGTTTTCTGTCTCCTTGACCGGAATATCGATAAACAGATCTGTCGTATCGTAATCCTCGAATCCCTTAATGTACCATTCTTCCTTGCTGTAATCATAATGCATCAGCTTGCTGATGAAGCTGTCATCTTCAGGATAGGTGTTCATCTGCTGTGCTGCCATGATGCTGCAGAACGTGTCGAAGAAATTCTGCTCGGTACTGTATTCGACCTCCTTCAGCTGTTTATACTCATCACTGTACATGATCAGCTCCTTGTACGGATAGTCTATCGCAAGACCATTTATACCATCAGCAGAATCGCTGTTGTGGTATACGACGCAGGCCCTGGCTGTATCAGCGATCCTGTCAAGCTCTTCATCGCTGGCTACCTGCTGTTTATAGTCAGCCTTTTTGAGATTCGTGAGGTAACTGATCATGTCTACCTGCTCTTTGTCTGCAAATTGATATGCACCTGAGCGGGCTGCAGACATATTGGCGTATACAGAAGGATTATCCGCCATGGCGGCAGCAGTCTTCTCGTAGAGCCCTGTAAGCTGTTCATATACCGGTTTCACAAGTGTCAGGTCTACAAGCGAGAGTGTGCATTCAGGAGCAGGCTCTCCGCCGTTCTTGACACGCTGACTCTGGTCGTATGAACTTACCATGGATTTTCCGAATTCCTCGGTGCTGAGTGTCGGGTCTTCTGCCAGCCTGCCAAATCCTGCAGTATAGAACCAGCCGGTTCCCGGCTCAGTCTCCTCCGATGCAAGATAGTAGTCCGCGTAAGGCTCGAGGGCATTCGCGTATTCGACGTTCTGCATCAGACAGGCATCGAATCCTATCAGATCAAATTTCATATTTGCGTCTTTTATGGCGTTTAATATCTCAGATGCCGACATTGTTCGCTGCATGTCGGCGCGCGAATTAAGATCGTCGACGCCGTATCCGTTGGAAAAACCTCCTCCGTGATCCCAGAGTACCAGCATATATCTGTCAGCAGGATAGTTTTTCTTAGTCCATACGATGAAGTCTGTGAGTTTCTCAGGTTCAGACATGCAAGTCGTACTGTCAAGCATCTCAGCTGTTTCCAGCTTTCCTCCGCGGATCAGATATCTTCCTACAGAGGAGTCATCAATGCCGGATGTGAACCACCTTTCTGAGCCGCCTGCCTGCATCACAAAGTCGACACCGTCGCCTTTTTCCGTCGCATCCTTCATCTGCGAAATATTGACTGAAGCCATTCCTCTGGCATCCTCGAGGTTGGATCCGATTATGTACTCCATCACAACGACCTTTTTGGCTGCAGCTTTATCAGGGAAGAAATAATCTCTTGTGCGCTGCTGACCGATGACAGCTGCGTAATCCGCTCCGAGCGTATCTTCCCGATCCACTATTTCTTCGCTGTCCGTAACATTCTTCAGCTGTTTGATCGTATCATCCAGCATGTACTGCGCTACAGGTCTGAATGGATGGACCATTACAGTAGCAAAAAAGCACCCCAGAATGAGTGCGGCGAACTCAGCAACAGATATCATGACTAAGCCGGTATCTCTGATCTTTCGTTCTTTAGGACTGAGCTCTCTTTCAGGCCTGAACTCAGGCCTGCCCAGATAAACACTCTTTCCGAAAGCCAGAATGAGCAGGAATATGACAGGCATCAGTGTCAGCCCTACACCAAAAGCTTTGCTTCTTCCGAACTGTTTCGCAAGTCTCCAGTACAGACGAATCATGAATATCCCATATACGATGAGCGCTACAAGCGCCATTACTAAGGAATACTCGTTATTCATTCCCAGATATCTGGATGTCAGGAACATGGCAATAGTTATTATTGCCGGTCTCCAGAAGGACCTCATCGTGCGGAACAGATCGGTCGACATCTCCATTTCACCAAGCATCGGGATAATGGCAAAGTACTTTCTCTTTCCCATTTTTCCGAGTATTTTGTAGTAGCACAGTATCTGGATCAGCAGAGGTGTTGTCCATACTGCCGGATTTCTGAAAAGATATGTAAACAGCATACTACAGTCCCTCCTCGCCCTATTTGATCTTATCTGCTATTTTCTGCTTTTCTCCGCGCAAATAGTTCTTAACGCCGGTGTTTTTGACTTCACTTCCCTTTACAATATCTTTTACCGCGCTATACTTGTCAGCGACTGAAACCACGACCCCTTCGATCGAATTAGGTGCTTCACTTTCTCCTGCCGGCCACATATGCCTTTCAATAATATCTTCAGTCCCTTCAGGCATATCGCTCACGATTTCTCTGGCGACCTCCACGGATTCTTTAGGGTGCTCTCTGCTGCACTCTTTTGCAGAAGAAAATTTTTCGCTTCGCCCGAGTATTCCGAGATCGTGGCAAAGAGCGCCTACGACCACCGCAGGGATGCTGACCTTAATGTTGAGCTTCCTTAGAGCGTAACAAATCATGACGCTCGAAAAAGCGACCCTGACTGTATGCTCTCCGACCGTAGACCACTGATGATGTGTCTGCTCAAAAGCCTGCTTTATCTCTTCGGATTTCAGTACATCACTGCCGTACCGCATCAGATCTCCCTTGATGCGGTCTTTGCGGTTTTCGCGCTTTTCCCTTATCTGTCTATGTATGGTGCTTTCGTAATAAGGTGTTCTCATCGTATTCAGTCCTTTTTACATCAAAGGCGATATCATCTTGGCCAGTCCGCCTACCAGCTTATAATACAGCTTCTCTTTCTTTATGCTCTCTGAAGTAACTGTCCTGCACTTTGTCAGTGTCTCCTGAAAATCTTTCTCTATGTCTGCTATACAATCTGTTTTATACATGTACGTAGCGCACTCAAAGTGATGATAGAGGCTCCTGTAGTCGAGATTGATCGTTCCGACCACGGCCTTGATGTCGTCGCTTACGAACACTTTCGCATGTACAAAGCCCGGCGTGTATTCATATATTTTGACTCCTGCTTTATGAAGCGCTGAATAATGTGTCTTTGCAAGCGAGTATGCCACCTTTTTATCAGGAATACCCGGCAATATAAGCTTCACATCGACTCCACGCTGAGCGGCAAAGCAGAGGGCTGTCTCGAGTTCGCCGTCAAGGATCAGATAAGGCGACATAATATGCACATAATCCGTTGCGCGGTTAAGTATGTCCATGTATACGGCTTCACCCGCTTTATACTCATCAAGCGGGCAGTCGCAGTAAGGCATCACATATCCTTTTGCGTCATCTTCCTCACAGGAAGGAAGTGACAGCCATTTTTCGTAATCTGTTAAGTCTGAACCGGGTTTCAGGTTCCACATCTGAAGGAACATCAGTGCAAAACTTCTGGCAGCCGGACCTTTGAGCATCACCGCCGTATCCTTCCAGTGGCCGAATCTCTCTATGCGGTTGATGTATTCATCAGCCAGATTGACTCCGCCGTTGAAGGCTACCTTTCCGTCTATCACAAGGATCTTTCTGTGATCGCGGTAATTATAATGTGAAGATACTATTGGCACGATCGGTGAGAACGCCCTTGCATGTATGCCACGAGCTTCAAGGAGTTTGAAATAATCAGCCGGAAGTGTCGACATTTCGCACATGCCGTCGTACATAACGCGGACTTCAACTCCCTCATCTACCTTGCGCATAAGCACGTCGAGTATGCGTCCCCACATGTATCCCTCTTCAACGATGAAATACTCCATGAAGATGTATTTCTCGGCTTTTTCAAGCTCACGGAGCATGGCTTCGAACTTCTTTTCTCCCAAAGGGAAATATGTCACCTGCGTTTTGTCATAAACAGGAAAGCAGCCTGTGTGATTAAGATACTTGCTGATGTCATCCGTTCCTGAGCCGTCATGCTCAATTTCTTTGATAACGTTCTCAGGCTGACTGAGCATGGTGCGGGTATTGTCGATCTGCTTTACTACATGCTCGGTCTCCATGCGATGTCCGACATTCAGCTGTGTCCACAGCAGCATCGCGGCTCCCGGCAGCGGCAGCAGCGATATGATGAGCATCCACGTGAGCTTGGCTGATGAGTCCATGCTGTTGTTGAACAGATAGATTATCATTACTAATGTGAACACCCACTGTATGTTTAAAAGCATAGGCAGCTCTTCAGTAAACTTCAGATAAGCCATAACAAGAATAGCGATCTGCAGCACAAGCAGCAGCGCGATTATAAAAAATCTGCTGAATATAAGACGCAGGATCCCCTTTCTTACCGGCTTAGCCAGACTTACGATTTTTTCTTCTTCCATTGTTCCCGCCCTTTGATCGATTTCGTTTTCCGTCAAACAGTTTCTAACATATTATTTTACATAATTATGTATGCAACAATCTATAGCATGCTGCATTTATATGATTGTTTTGATCTTATCGATCATTCTGTCAAGGTCGGACCTGTGTTCCAGTTCTGTGACAAGCCCGATTGCCTGAGTCACGTTATCTGTTATAAGTCCGTCGACCTTTGTGCAAAGAAAATGCTTCTGCGAGCCCTTCTCGTTAGCAGTCCAGACCAGCGCCTTCTTGCCTTCCTTATGTATCGCATCTATTGCATCTGCAGTCGCCGATTCCTCTTCGAGCCCTATGTAATCGCAATTGAGAGAAGCTGTTTTACCGAATGATGCAAACGTAAGGAATCCCGTCTGCATTTCCGGGTAATTGGTCTCTATATAATCGATCAGATCATACTTCAGAGAGATGAGTACGACCTCGTCTTCCATCTGATATTGCCTTACAAGTTTTATTGCGTCATCAGCCATCTTTTTATCGGCTGTGTTTCCCTTAAGTTCGGTAAACAGTACCATTCTGCCCTTGCTGGAGATCAGCATCTCCTCATAGGTCGGAACGTGTTCACCATCAATGGACAGCTTTTTCACCTCTCTCAGGGTCATTTCCTCAGGTTTTCTGCTGTCCCCGGCTACACGTTTGAAAGTGCCGTCATGATTCAGCACATAATAGCCGTCTTTTGTTCTCTGAATGTCTATTTCGCTCCCGAATGCACCTGCAGCCCATGCTGTTTCAAGTCCTGACAGAGTATTCTCCCTGCCTTCATTGCCGCCTCCGCGATGGGCGATGACTTTTACATCAGTTTCAAGCGGGAAAAACTGATCAAATCTGACATACATTACACATACCGATACCGCAACAGCGATCAGCAATACAATACCCGCCAGTTTATAGCTGACCGGCTTATCTCTTTTTATTTCTCTGCATTCGTACTCACTCCCCTGCTTATATGAATAATACAGCTGGGTCATTTTCATGATATAAAGCGGTATCCCGAAAAGATCTGCAAGTACGGAGACTATGGTTCCGGCAGAGACGAAGAATATGGTAAGCACGCGGCTCACCGGACCGGCCGGGAGCAATGTTATCAGCTTGAGCGGAATAAACAGACATAGTATGGCTATACCGATAAGTGATACTGCTATGAGGAGAATGAATATTACATTCTGCTTTATATAATCCTTCCAGTTTGATTTTATAAGGCGCCTTGAAAGTCTGCCTGCTTCGCCGAGGGACAAATCATCTATGACCACAGCGTGAAGTATGAACAGATTTGCGACTCCCACTGCCAGGAAAAAAATCACCGCAAGTCCGGCCAGTGCGGAGTAGAGCACCGAACTTTCAATCACCGATGATATGAATGTCGGTATATACAGTTTCTCTGTAGCCGATATGGAGATCCCGAGCCCCAGAATAGGTGCGATAAGAGCGATATACAGCACAACCAGCAATCCTTCCGGGTTGATCAGCTTTCTGACAGAGAAGAATCCTTCTTTTATACTTTCCTCAAGGGAGACATTTTGCCCGGTTACGAGATTCCTGCTCAGGACTATCTTGGAATTAAGGTCAAACGCCACATATATGAAAAGCGACACGAGTCCCAAAATCAGTATTAGTATCCCCTGCCATGTCGTGAAAAGGAATTTCCAGTCTCCTGAGGTGACAGCCACTCTGCCGCTGCTCTTAAGCAATGCCTGGAACAATCTGCCAAGCAGAAACAGCCAGATGCAGATAATCGCCTTCGTGACTATCTGATAATTCAATATATCGGGCATCGCCTGTGTGTAAGGTCTGAGTCTTTCTTTTATCTGAGAACTGTTTTTCATTTTCTATTTATAGTATTGCCTGCATTCTTTCTTTCGAGAACATATCTGAACCATGCCGCGTACTCAGCTCCAAGCCTCTCTACTAGTTCTTCGGCTTCTTTAGGCTTCGCGGATGCTGCGTACAGGCACTGCTGCGCAACCTGATACTTTCTTGCAACTGTCATGCGAGCCAGATCCTCATCCGTGTATTTTACAAGGTCTGCCATCTCCTCCTGCGCTCGGAAGAATCTGATAAAAGCATCCGCAGTATCCCGTCCCACGATCGGTTCTATCAATGCGAAATCATTATCTGAACTGTCCAGAACGCGCGATACCATCTCCCAGCGTCGCGGATCGGCGTAGCCTTCCGAGCCTGTATAAGCCGTTCTGAGATAGAGGTCGTTATTAGCAAGGAATTCCATGACATACGGATTGATCCTCTTCCTGACGGCCCACGGCATCCAGTTCTCAACAGTCGTCCTGATGTAAATATGGGCGAACCTTCCGAACAGCGGCTCTGCAAGATCGTGAGCAACGCTTGATTCGTTGCGGTCATTTCCCGCAGCAACTATGCGTGCGTTTTCAGGGAGCGGCCAGCGGTTGTTTACGAAGCGCTCCAGCACGATCTTGAATATAACTGCCTGAGTCTGCTTTGTGGCATTTGTAAGCTCATCAAAGAACAGAATATGCAGCTCTCCGTCTTCGCAAAGGCGCTCAAGCTTGACGAGCCATACCGGTTTGATATCAATGATCTGATCTGTAGTCTCGTTATAGACTGCCCGTCCGTTGATGGTTTCAGGCGTCTCATTCACAAGTTCTATATCAAGCACCTGCGGATCGATCTCCTTTACACGGTCACTCTTTCCGTCACCGGTAAGTCCATGGATGAATACCGGGATGTCTGCCCTGACGAATGCGCGTATCATATCAAGCTCATCGTGCTCATCTATATGGTACGAAGTTCCGGCTTCAGCAGAAGTGAGCCCTTCGTCAGCCTCAGCAAGAAGCTCCTCAATGAATGCATCAGCGAGATATGCGCTTGCTTCTTCACGGCTGAGACCGGCAAACAGCGCCCTGCCGCATACCAGCAGCTTGTTGATCTCATCGTAATACCAACGGATCGGCCTCACCTCGAGGAAGATCTCTTCAGCCGAGTTTGCAACACTCCCGTCGGAAAGCTGCACGTAGCCGCTGACTATTTCCTCGGTGACCGGGACCCTGACTATCTGCTTGGCGCCGAGCCTGTAGACGTCCCTCTTTTCTCCTGCGAGGGAATAGCTTGTTCCTGTCTTTTTCAGACTGCCGTCCCGGTACTGCTGCTCCGCCATATCGCGCATCGAAGTCTCAAGTATGGCATAAGGGAATGCTCCCAGCTCCACCGTAACGACATCTCCTATCTCGCGCGGATGCCTCAGGAGCTTCTCATCTCCCGGCTCCAGCAGAAGTGCCGGCCTTACCGCACAAATACTGTATTTGTGATCGCGCCCGAATCTGTCAACGCAGTCCTCACCTGAAAGAAAGTAATTAACGCAGTTTTCACTGAGCGTGAATCCGTCATCAGGAATTGTGACCAGAACAAGATCGCTCGCCTGCGCCATGGTTCCGACTGTTCTAAAGAGCGGCAGTGCGTTTTCGAACAGCTGCCTATGTGATAAGAAAATCGACTTCATATTTGTTTATCTCCTCAGGTTTTTTAACGTATATAACTTTTCCGCCGGGCGGGTCCACCGGCATGTCGCTGTACACAAGCCATATCGCATCACACCTTGTCTCCGGCATGTCCGCGTATCCGTCCGTGAAAACTATTTTGGTTTCGGCATCGCCGGTGAAAGCTTTGACAGCTGTTTCGAAATTCGTTCCGCCGGCGCCCTTTATCTCAAGTTTTGATATATCTTTCTCGGAATGTATCTCCTGAAATCCGTAAAAGTCCGTATCAAAGCATCCTACTTTGACCACCGCATCTTCCCGCAGAAGGTCCTTGACCGCCCTTACGAAAGCCCGCAGAAGGTCCTTGTCGATCGACGCGCTGGTATCCAGGAGGATCTCAGCATGCGGTGCCGGATATGGTTTGAACTGCTCGATGAGGATGCCGTCTCTGATCCGGTCTGCAGGGAACCAGTCATAGTCCAGCTGCAGACTCGGCTCAAGGAGATCCGACAGACCCGCCACCGCCTGCGCCAGACCGGGATCCTCGATCTCACGGTCCTGAGCACCCTGCATGTCTCCTGCCTGCTTATCCTTGTCATCATCCTTTACCGGAATCAGGACCGTCAGCTCCTCAGACTGTTCCTCTGACTTTTCCTCCTCTGCAAATTCCGGATCATCTCTTTCTGCCTTTTCATAAAGTATCGTGTACATCTCTTCCGCGCTGATGCTTTTGGCCTCCTTTTGCCGGAAGATGTTCACAGGAGGTTCAAATCCGTCGGCCAGAAGGAGTTCATTTACAACCGCGGCACAAGCAAGATCCCAGATCTTTCTGTCACGTCCTTTGCCCCTTTGCTGATGAGAAAGCTGTATATGCATCAGCTGCTGTGCGATAAGATACGCCTGCGCATCCTGCGGAAACTGCCTCATGCTGCGGCCATTGTAGTAGACAGTCTTGTCACTATATCCTGTAGGATCCGCTAACGGAGTATTTTTGAACTCTATGACATTCATCAGGTCAGCCCATTCAGGACACTTCTCCAGAATATTCTGTTGTGTCTCATTTAAATCAAATCTATAGTCCATAGCTAATGATGGTTTATAGTGAGCTAACTTCTTTTTCAGACGATCTCGTACTGAAGGAATTCGCTTTTCAGCTTTGTGCCCTCATCGATTCCCTCAGGCAGAAGCGCCCGCGCTATAAATACAGGTTCTTCGTTCTTATCTGTATCTGTCCTTTTAAGCCATGCGTAGTCACCATCTATGCGAATGACAGTGTAATACTTTGTCTCCATTAATATACTCCTTTGTATTACTGCCCATGTCTTTTGTATTTTCTTTTATAATATCATATATGCTGCATACATAATGCCCCGGAGTTTTCTCCGGGGCATCATTATAATATATTATCTTTTCCTGTCAGTTTTTCTGCTTATTTGAGATATCCTCTGAGCGGGCCTCCCGGCAGGTTGGTCACATCCTTGATAGCGTCAGCGATCGGTGCGACCTCAGGATTTGTCCTTGCGAGAGTCTGATCAACCTGTTTAATAATATGTTCATCATATTCACGGTGCGTGACTACATAGAACTCATCCTTTTCAATCGCATCAAAGACTCTTGCTCCGAATCCCTCGATCGGATAACCCGTGCCGATTACGAACTGAGCTGCTGCCTTACCCTTTGCGAATACATCGCTCTGATAATATGGATCATCTCCATGAGCGTATCTAGGCGGACGGTACTCATCTGCATGATCGAAGCTGGTGCGTACGAAACCAGGACAGAATACTCCGAGATGGATATCTGCTCCGGCTTCCTGCATCTCATATTCGATACATTCTGACAGAGCTACTGCTGCATTCTTTGTTGTGTAGTAAGCAGCCATGCCTGTGCTGGTGATGAGACCTGCTACGGAGCATGTGTTCATGATGTTGCAGTGAGTGCCCTGCTTCTTCATGATAGGAATTACCTGCCTCATAAAGTAAACATGTGACAGATAGTTCGTGCGGAAGATCCACTCCCAGTCCTGAAGCGGAATAACGAATCCAGGTCCAGGTGTGCATGTGCCTGCATTGTTCATCAGGAGATCTATCTGACCCCATTTGTCCATAACCGCATTGACGACCTTTTCAGTCTCTTCATACAACGATACGTCTGCAGGGATGATCATGATATCTTCGGCACCATACTCTTTGGCAACATCCTCGATCTTTGCAAGTTCGTCAGCCATGATATCTACTGCAGCGATCTTCATCTTTCTCTTGGCAGCTTCCTTGACAAATTCCTTACCGAAGCCAAATGCAGCGCCGGTAATTATCGCAACTCTGCCGGTCAGATCTCTGTCTCCCTTCTCATATTCCTTACGCTGCTTGCCAACGTTACGGAGATCAGGATTGACATTGTTGACACTGTCGTAAATCTGCTTTCTGATGACAGGATCGTACTGCGGATGTGTCACGATATAGAACTGATCATCTTCGATGGCCTTGAAGCATTTTTCGCCAAAACCGTCGATAGGAAGTCCGGTTGTAACTACATACTCACTTGCCTTTTCGGAAGCGAAGAACTCGGCACTCTGATAATACGGATCGGATGGATCTGAGAATCTTGCCGGTCTGTGGCGCTC
The DNA here is from genome assembly GCA_902801255.1 of uncultured Eubacteriales bacterium. Taxonomy (GTDB): domain Bacteria; phylum Bacillota; class Clostridia; order Peptostreptococcales; family Anaerovoracaceae; genus Crickella. Next base: position 37,774 of record CADCHO010000005.1, read on the forward strand.
TGCATGATGCAGGTCGGTCTGTACGAAACCCGGGCAGAAGATGCTGAGGTGGATGTTCTCTACACCGATCTCCTTGAGCTCATTCACTGTCGCACGGCTCAGTGAAACAGCAGCATGCTTTGTTGAATAGTAGCCAGGCATCGCGTTACTTGTAAGAAGACCTGCGATCGAGCATACGTTGAGGATGTTGCAGTGTGTACCCTGCTTCATCATGATAGGAATTACCTGTTTCATCATATAGATGTGCGAGAATACGTTGGCGTACATCATCCATTCCCAGTCTCTCAGAGGCAGGTTTGAAATAGTTCCGCCTTTGCCTGTTCCTGCGTTATTGATCAGGAGGTCGATCTGTCCCCACTTTTCCATGGCGGTTTTAACGACCTTCTGTGTGTCTTCGAACAGCGACACATCAGCCTGCAGGCAGACGATCTCCTCAGCACCGAGTTCCTGTGCCAGAGGTCCCACCAACTGCACTTCATCGCCCTCTATGTCTACTGCCAGGATCTTCATGCCGCGTTTAGCAGCTTCCTTGACATATTCTCTGCCGAAACCATTCGCAGCTCCGGTTATGACAGCTACTCTTCCTTTAAAGTCTTTCATAATACCCTCCCCTTGTTGGTATTGTGATGCGCATCTAACCTTTTTTTAAACTGCGGGGACCGCATCAGGCGGTCCCCAATTTAATACAAATCACTATTTGCGGCCTACTTCCATAAATGCGGTCCTGTCATACCATGCAGGCAGGATCTTCTTCATTGTGGATTCTGCATCAACATCCTCCAGTTTCTGGAGTGCTGTGATAAGCAGGTTGTTCTCAGCGTAAGCTCCGCCGACGATCGTGTTGACCGGCAGGCAGCCCCATGGATCATCGATGCTGGACTTAAGCTCGAACTTGGTTACGAAGCCAGGCTTCCAGTCGTCATATTTGTACTTAACAACGTTTCTCATCAGGAATACATTAGCGAAATTCCACATACCGTTTTCATCAGGCAGTCTGTCGAAGTGGATGTAGTATCCGCTTCCTGCTGTCTCAGCACCAGGTGCCGGTGCCTGATAGAGCACGTGCATGAGCGGGTGGTTGTACTGGCCGAGCTGCATCTCGAGATCGATGAGCTGTGTGCCTCTTCTTGTGACACCTACAGTTACCTTGCCTGTCTCATCATCCTTTCTGATCATGAACTCAGCATCGAGCTTCTTAGGAATAGCCGAGTTGTCTCTGCCGAGCTGTGTAGCCATCTCAGCACCCTGTCCACCGAGTACCAGGGAAATGGTGTACATTCCGAGCTGGCCCTTGTATGTGCAGTATACGCCGAGGATAGCCTCATAGTAGTTGTCTGCAAATGTAGGGTTCTTGATGTGGCATGCAGAAACTGTGACTACAGGAACCGAGAATGGTTCGAGTGGTTCAGGCAGTACCGCTCTGATGCATTCAGGCTGTGTCAGGTATGCAACATATGTGCCTTCCTGTCCGCGCATGTGGCTGATCTTCGAGAATGACTTGAACTGTCCGTCGCCGATCTTGAAGCTGAGAGGCTCTTCCTTGAACAGGGATGCACCAACTTCATATCCGCCGCGTGTTGCAGGAGCGATAGTTCCGTCGACTACAGCAGAGCCGATAACCTTTGTGCAGATGCCCTTCTCTTCAAGGCCTGCCTTGAGCGACTGATCAGGCTTATAGCCGAGGGACAGTACTACAGCGTCTGCATCGATCTTCTTCTCTTCCTTTGTATCAACATTCTCAACGATAACGCCGTCTGCGGTGATCTCCTTGAGAGCATTGCCGAGCTCATACTTAGCGCCGAGTGCGGCAAGTCTTGTCTGTACATCTACTACATTCAGTCTGTAAGCATTAGGAGCAGCTACCTTGAGCATGTCTACGAATGTTACTTCAGCGCCGGTCTCAGCGAGATACTCACCTGCCTCAAGGCCTGTGAGTCCTGCACCGATCATTGCTACCTTCTTGCCGGCGAGGTCTACTTTTCCGTTGAGTACATCGTTAACAGCAAATACGTTCTTGCCGTTTACTCCCGGGATCTTCGATGGGAAGATCGAAGTCGAACCGGTAGCAAGTACTACTGCTTCAGGCTCCATAGCTGCGATATCGTCTACAGTTACTTCCTTGCCGAGGCAGATCTTTACGCCGGCTTTTTCCATATCCTGCTTGAGATAATCGATGAACCACTGCATTCTCTCCTTGCGAGGAGGTTTCTTAGCAAGGTTGACTGTTCCGCCGAGCTCTTCCTGACGGTCGATGAGCGTTACGTCAACGCCCCTCTTAGCCAGTGTTGCAGCTGCGTACATTCCGCCAGGGCCGCCGCCTACTACTACAGCCTTGTGCTCGCCGACTACAGGCTCAAGATCTCCGTAACGGAGCTCATTGCAGGCACGAGGGTTGACAGCGCATTCATATGGGAGTCCCTGAGCGTTGAGAGCAAGCAGCGATTCGAAGCATCTGAGGCATGCGATGCATTTATTGAGCTCATCAACTCTGCCTTCCTGAACTTTCTTGCCCCACTCAGCATCTGCGATCCATGTTCTGCCCATTCCGACGAAGTCTACAACGCCTTCCTCGAGGAAGCTCTGAGCAACTTCAGGCTCACGGATAACGGATACCGCGATAACAGGGATCTTTACCGAATCCTTGACCGCCTTAACGAATGGCTTTCTCCATCCCTGAGGGAATGAGATAGGCTCTACCGAGAAGCTTCCTGTCTCATAGAGGCCATCGGAAACGTCTACGAAGTCGATGCCGGCTTCTTCCATGCACTTAACGATCCTGATACCATCTTCGAGTCTGATTTGATCTCCCTCATATCCGAGCTTATCGAGGAACTCGATAACGGATACTCTGCAGCCGAGTACGAAGTCAGGACCGCACTTCTCACGGATGTCTGCGATGATCTCGAGGACCAGGCGCATTCTGTTTTCAAAGCTTCCACCGTACTCATCATCTCTGTAGTTGGTGTATGGCGAGAGGAACTGCTGAAGCAGATAGCCATGAGCGCAGTGCAGCTCAACACCGTCAACGCCTGCCTTCTTGCATCTGAGAGCAGCATCTCCGAACTGACCTACGAGCTCATGGATCTCATCGATCGTCATAGGTCTTGTCTCCTGCTGTGATACCTTGCATACTCTGTCGGAAGCCGATACGCATGGCTGTCCGCCGATCAGCGAAGATACACCTTCTCTGCCAGGGTGGTGCAGCTGGATGAAGATCTTTGAACCGTGTTTGTGAACTGCTGCTGCGAGTTCTGCGATACCCTGAATGTGATAATCTTTGGTAGCAGCGATCTGTCTCATCATTCCGGCACCGGTAGCCTCATTGACTCTGCAGATCTCAGGCATGATCAGTCCGCATCCGCCGGCTGCTCTGTCTTCATAATACTTGATCATTGCAGCACCAGGTGTACCGTCGAGATTAGCCAGGTTAGTTCCCATCGGAGTCATAACCAGTCTGTTCTTAAGCTCGACATTACCGATCTTTCCCTTTTCAAATAGTTTATCGTACATAAATTCCCCTTTCTTCCCTGTAAAAAGCGCAGGCAAAATAAGCTGGAGATATAATTTATCCTGAGTAAATTTTATATGGTGCGTTCATGAGCCGCATTATCCTGCTTATCCAAAACAATAAAGGACATTTGTGCACTGTAACCAATTAGGTGCGGGAGTATTCAGAAGCCTGTATATTTAAAGTGTTTTTTGCCTCTTATGCATTTTGCACACAGTCAACATTGGCAATTATTACAATTGACTTGTTGTGCATCGTACACTAATGTGTAATCGATAAGCATGCCGCGTTCTGCAGCATTCACCTACTATTTGCAGGAGGACACGCGTTATGATTTTCCGTGAGTTGATCGAACACATGCGGGCACTTTCCCCTATAGAAACCATTGCTGATAACTCCACCTCAGACATTACGGAGGTCAGGTTCATGGATCTCCGTCAGACGGACTTCAGCAGCAATGTTCTTTATTTCAGCAACAATCTTCATGATGTAACCGCTCTCCCTCCACAGTGCATAATCACCGATGCCGAAAGCATCGAAGGATTATCCACTGAAGGCCGTAATATAGCGGTGGTCCCTGAAGTCGATTTCGGCCTGGTCTTCAACAACGCATTCCAGCTGGTTATTGATTCTCACAAAGATGGTTATTATGAATCAATGATGCGTACACTCGATCTTGTCCGCAACGTTGATGCCCTTATAGACATAGCCTCCCGGTCATTCGGAGCTTCTCTGGTTTTTATTGACAGGGATTTCCGCATTCTCAGCTATTCCACCCAGATACCCGTAACTGACGAGTTATGGAAGCACAATATCGAGCAGGGATACTGTGACTATGAGTTCATCAAGGCAGTCAGATCGCTCAAGTCCGTACAGATGGCAGATTCCACGATGATGCCGATAGAAGTGTCCTGTACATCATCACCATTCCAGAAGTTCTCGTGCAGAGTATACTGCCGCGATATATGGATAGGCTTTCTGATAGTCATAGAGGGATACGACTCATACAGGGTCGAACATGTTGAAATGCTCAAGGTTCTGAGCGGTGTTCTGGGATATGCCGTGATGAAATACGAGCCGAGCTATTTGTACATGACCAGTGACTATCACCGCTTCCTTTACAATCTGGTCATAGGTGCAGACGCAGCTGCACTTCCTGAGGCCTACATGAACCTCACCTTCCCTTCCAAGATGCAGGTGCTGTACTGCCGTGCCACAGGCAATCAGTCCATCTTCCCGCAGGAAGGAGCTTTGACAGAGATCATGATGACCATACTTCCGGGCTGTCATGTCATCGGCAGACGCCGCAGCGCCATCATCATCGGAAGCCGCGACATGCTGCAGAAAATAGGGCTTGTACTTTCTGCCTTTCCGGCCGAATGCATCACCAAGATAGGAGTCAGCCTTCCCTTTGAAGATATTTCAACACTCAAGGCTCATTATGATGAAGCCCACGACGCACTTGAAATGGGTCTCATGCTTGATCCCGATCTGAGCATATATACCTTTGAAGACTATGGAATATATGCCATGTTCAGGACAGTCGGCGAGGCAGAAGATCTCGGCAGATATCTCCATCCCGCACTCCCGGTCCTGTCCGACTACGACAGTAAAAACGGAACACAGCTGGAGCTGACGCTCTATACATACCTGAAATGCGCCTGCAGCACTACTGACACAGCAGATGCTCTTTTCCTTCACAGAAACAGTGTCATCTACAGGCTGCACCGTATTGAGGATCTGTGTGACATAGATCTTTCAGATACGGATACGGGTTTCAGGCTCAGGCTGTCGTTTGCAATCAGCAATGTTATCAATCAGAGGCGGACCTGGTCGGGCAAAGACCTTAACGCATAGCTAAACTTATACAAATGCACAAACCATTCACACGGATGCTTCATATCGGAGCATCCCTTTTTTATGTACTTTTGTTCTTTCTGAAGGTCTTTTGTGCACCTTTGACAATTGCTCTCTTTTGTTTTGGTAACGCTGAATATTGTGCAGTATGCACGCATAAACACATAATTAGGTAAGATGACAAGTTATTGCCCGAAACAAATGAGGTGACAAATGAAAGCGATAGCAAAGTTTATATGCGGATGCGCAGCATTGCTTTGTGCGATGCACACGGCAGAATGGTTCCTGGTTGGGCGCAAGGTGGCTGCCGCAGCTGATATCCCTGTAAAAGAAGCTCTTCCACAGTGTCTGCTGAGGGGATTCCTCTGGTGGAAGCCTATCAAGGAAGAAATGGAGCTTGAATGAACATATCTGTTTTTATGAGTGATATCTGATAAGGAGGTATCTGAAATGAATCCTAAGAAAGTTGTAGTTGCAGGCGGCGGTGTATTGGGAACACAGATCGGTCTCATGTGTGCGTATCAGGGTTTCGATACGACATTCTGGCTCAGATCCGAAAGTTCTATCGGAAGAACGCAGCCTAAGATAGAAAGATACTCAGCTCTCATGCTTGAAGATCTTCTGAAATCCAAAGCTCTGATCGGCAACCCTATGGGTGCTTTCATGTATCCAAAGGGACTGATCCGCGACTGGAACAGCATGACAGCCGAGAAGATCGACGAGATGGCCGAGGAAGCAAAGAAAAGATTTGCAGAGAATGTACACATCGAGCTCGACATGGCAAAAGCAGTCAAGGATGCGTACATAGTAATAGAGTCCATGTCCGAGAATCCTGAGGCAAAGATCGGCGTTTATACAGCGATGAAGGATCTTCTCGATGAGGACACGATCCTAGTCACAAATTCTTCCACACTTCTCCCAAGCATGTTCGCTGAATACACGGGACGCCCTGAAAAGTACTGTTCGCTTCACTTTGCAAACACCATCTGGAAGAACAACACTGCTGAGATCATGGGACACGCCGGAACAGATCCGGAAATATTCCAGAAGGTAGTTGCTTTTGCTGCTGACATCGGAATGGTTCCTCTCCAGCTTCACAAAGAACAGCCTGGATACATCCTTAACTCGATGCTTGTACCTTTCCTCAGCGCAGCACAGGGACTGTGGGCAAACGGTGTTTCTGACCCTGAGACCATCGACCTTACATGGAGACTCGCAACAGGCGCACCTGCAGGACCATTCCAGATCCTCGACATAGTCGGCCTTGAGACAGCTTATAACATCAACCAGATGAAACCTGCTGCACAGCAGGAAGGAACAACCGAATATAAGATCGGCCAGCTCCTCAAGGAAAAGATCGACCGCGGTGAAAAGGGAGTCAATTTCGGAAAAGGCTTCTACGAGTATTAAAGGAGGAGGATCAAAATGAAAGATTTTAAAGGCAGAGTCGCCCTTATAACAGGTGCTGCTCACGGATTCGGAAAGGAATTCGTAAAACAGGCTGCACAGCGTGGCATGAAGATCGCAGCTGTAGATATTATGGAGGATGCTCTTAAGGAGATTGCCCCTCTGGCTGAGGAGCTCGGAGCTGAGAAGGTTCTGCTTTTCCCTTGCGACGTTACTGAGTACGAGCAGGTAAAATGCGTTGTTGCAAAAGTTATGGAAGAGTTCGGCCAGATCGATCTTCTGATGAACAACGCAGGAGTAGCTACTTTCGGCCCGGTATGGGCAGTTCCGCCAATCGAATATGAGTGGATCATCGACACCAACCTCAAATCGCATATCTACTTCATGCATGAGGTCATTCCTATCATGATGAAGCAAGGAACCCACTGCAACATCGTCAACACATGCTCAGCTGCAGGCACATTCACTTCCAAGAGCGCTGCTGCATATCAGGCATCCAAGTTCGGTGCACTGGCTCTGACAGAGTCCGTTTACTATGATCTTGCCGATGCCGGTGCTGACATCCACATGAGCGCGTATTGTCCGGGATTCATCCAGACACACCTGGATCACTCCGAAGAATACAAGCAGGATAAGTACAAGATCGATGATCCGTACTACGGAAGCAAGTATCATCAGGCAATGCAGGGAGCTGCAGCTTACTTCATCAAGACCGGGCGTGCAATCGATGAGTCCGGCCCTATCGTATTTAAGGCCATCGAAGATGATCAGCTCTACATCATCACGCATGAGCATTACGACAAGTATATCCAGCTCCGCTGTGAGAACATGCTGGCCAGAAAGAATCCTGAGCTCATTCCTATTGATCACAACATCAAGCAGTAAATCCTCAAGGAACTAAGGAGGTATATATGTACGATATTTTATTCCAGAAAGGAAAGATCGGAAATGTCGAGCTCAAGAACAGGCTCGTCATGTCACCGATGGGAAGCAATCTGGCTGAGCTGGACGGCTCCTGCGGAGACGCAATGATCGCTTACTATGAAGAGAGAGCCAAAGGCGGCTGCGGACTCATTATGCCTGAGATCTGCCGTGTCAACGATGCGACAGGCGCAGGTTCGTTCAGACAGCTTTCGGTCACAAAGGACCGCCACATTGCAGGTCTCTCAAAACTTGCTGCAGCTATACATAAACACGGATCGAAGATCTTCATCCAGCTGCACCATCCTGGCAGAGAAGGTGTTTCAAGACTGATCGGAGGTCAGCCTTGCGTATCTGCTTCTGACAGAGTGTGCCTTTACTCTCAGCAGCCGACCAGAGCTCTGACACATGATGAAGTCCTTGAGCTGATCGAGCAGTTCAGCGACGGTGCTGTAAGATGTCAGAAGGCCGGCATCGATGGTATCGAGCTCCACTGCGCTCATGGATATCTTCTTGAGCAGTTCCTCTCGCCATACACTAACTTCCGCGAGGATGAGTACGGCGGCAGCTTTGAGAACAGGATGCGTTTTGTAAAGGAAATTATTGAGAAGATCCGTGAAAAGTGCGGCCCTGACTATGTTGTCGGTATGAGACTCTCCGTAGATGAGATGCTCGCTCACAACGGAGTGACAGAACCGTTCATCGACATTGAAGAAGGTGTAAAGATCGTTAAGTACTTCGAGAAGGTAGGCATTGACTTCATCGACGTAAGCTGCGGTATCTACGAGACACTCAACTGGGCTATCGAACCTACATCGTTCCCTGAAGGCTGGAGAAGACCTATGATCCAGGCCGTAAAGGATGCTGTAAAGATCCCTGTGATGGCTGTATCCGCAATCAGAAGCCCTGAGATCGCAGCACAGTTCATGGAAGAAGGTGTATACGACTTTGCAGAGTTCGGAAGAACATGGCTCGCAGATCCTGAATGGGGCCTCAAAGTGCAGGAAGGCCGCATCGATGAGCTTAACAAATGCATTAACTGTCTGCGCTGTTTCGAGACACTTCTGACAATCAACGCCCAGCTGCAGCCGTTCCAGTGCGCTGTAAACCCTCGCATGGGAAGAGAGCTTAAGCTCGGTGAACTTGAACCTGTAACAGACGGAAAGTGCGCTGTGGTAGTCGGCGGCGGACCTGGCGGAATGCAGGCTGCAAAGACTTTAGCCGAAAGAGGCGTCAAAGTCACCCTCGTTGACCGCAAGGAAGAGCTTGGAGGAACCATCAACCTCGCTAAGCTGCCTCCTCTCAAAGAGAGAATGCAGAACTACATCGATTATATGGGCAACCAGCTCTGCAAACTCGGCGTGGATGTACAGCTCGGAAAGGAAGTAACAGCTGACGACATCGCCGCTATGAAACCGGACGCAGTAGTACTCGCTACCGGTTCAAAGAGCATCGTTCCTGCAAGCATACCTGGAGCTGATGGAGCTAACGTATTCACAGTTGAGGAAGCTCTTACAGGCAAAGTCGACCTCGCCGGCAAGCATGTAGCAATGATCGGTGCGGGTCTTACCGGACTTGAAGCTGCTGAATTCCTCGGCGAAAAGGGAATCAAGGTTACTGTAGTCGATATGGTGGACCGCCCTGCTCCTACAGCCTACATCGCTAACGTAATAGATGTGATGAGCAGAATCAAAAAGATGGATATCGGTTTCGAGTTCAAGAACGCTCTTAAGGCTGTTGAGGCTGACGGAGTCTGCATCGAGAATGTTGAGACCGGTGAGCAGAAGAAGATCGCCTGCGATGCTGTAGTAATGTCGCTCGGATACAAGCCTGATCAGAGTCTCAAGGCCGCTCTTGAGGAGAAAGGCATATGCGTTAAACTGGTTGGATCAGCAGTCAAAGACGGTACCATGGGACCTGCTACAAGAAGCGGTTACGATGTCGGTGCTGAGCTGTTCAAGGCTCCGAAGCCGAGCTTCGTAACGTCGCCTGAGAAGATGGCTGCATTCGCCAAGGACTGCGCGATGAAGAAGCAGGAAGGCGTATACATGCTGTACGCTACCAACCCTGAAGCTATCAGAAGAATCCTGCCTGCACCGCTCGAGCCATACGCACTCCCGCTTGTTTACGTATCCGCAAACCATATAAACGAGCCAACATTCGCAGACAATTACTACGAATCGATCCTCGGCGTATACGCAACATACAAGGGCCAGCTCGGACTGTACTGCATCAGCCTCGTACTCGGCGGCCAAGGCGCAGAGATGGCAACAGCTCTCGGACGCGATGTACTTGCTATTCCTAAGAAAGTCGATGCTGAATTCGTAATCAGAAAAGATGACGCAAAGGGCAAAGTCGATGTCAGCGTAGCAAGAAGAGGCACACAGCTCATCAACATGAAGCTGAGACTCGGCGAATACAACCATCCGATGATGCACCTTATTATGCAGGCGCCTGGTCCTGGCAAGGAGACAAAGGGCTTCGGATATTACTTCCACTTCGATCAGATTCCTGATGCAGAAGGCGGATCAAAGTTCAGCACATGCCTCACCAAGGTGCTTTGCCAGTACAAATATGAGGGATGGATCCCTGCATTCGTAGAAGACTTCGAACTCAAGTCAAGCGTTGATGATCCGTGGGCAGAGCTGCCGGTCGAGACGATCATAGGAGCCGGATATTCACAAAACAATCTCTTCCTCGGCAACAGCCTGTTCTGCGAAGAGGCTGATCCTGACGAAGTAATGCCTAAGATCATCCCTGCATGGTATGACCTCAGCGCATTCGGTGTAACCGGAAGAAAATAATTATTCCCCCTATATAGATCTCCAAGATCAATTTAAGAAGAGGCTGCAGTATTTGATATTTGCTGCAGCCTCTTCAGTTCATATACATTTTTATTCTTCTGCTCTTTTATGCTTAAGCTTGCTTTTCACAGCCTTTATATCTCAGACATACCATTGTAATGTCATCGAATTGTGTTGCGTCTCCCGTGAACAGATCTACTGAGTGCCTGACGATTTTGATAAGCGTCTCAGGGTCCGCTCCGGGATCTATGTTGAGTGCTTCGATCATGCGATCTGACCCGAACATCGCGTTCTCCTTATTTGCTGCCTCAGTCACTCCGTCTGTGTACAGGAACAGGCTGTCGCCTGGCTCAAGCGCGATCTCATATCCCTTGTATTCGAAGTCATCCATTGCTCCAAGCACCAGACCATGCCTGTCTTTCATCAGTTCAAAATGCCCGTTTGCCTTTCTCACTGCCGGATACTCGTGGCCAGCATTTGCCGCTGTGATCTTTCCGCTGCTGATCTCAAGAATCCCGACCCACGAAGTGACAAACATATCGAGGTCGTTGTTTGCGGTAAGCGCGCCATTTGTCTTTGTAAGTATGTCTTCAGCCGGGATGTCGAGAAAAGCGTTGTTCTGCATGACTGCCTTCGCGACCATCATATACAGAGCAGCAGGTATTCCCTTTCCGCTCACGTCCGCGATCACTATTCCGAGGTGATCCTCGTCTATCAGGAAGAAATCATAGAAATCCCCTCCTACAGACCTTGCGGGATCCATGAGCGCAAATATGTCGAATTCCTTCCTCTCCGGGAATGGCGGGAAGATATCAGGCAGCACCGACAGCTGTATTCTGGCAGCAAGGTCGAGTTCAACTTCCATCCTTTTTTTCTCTGCATTTATGGTCTCGATCCTGTCGATGTAATCATCTATCTCACGTGTCATATCCGCCACATCAGCAGAAAGCTGTCCTATCTCATTTCTGCGAGCGGCAAAGCCCTTGATCCCGTTCAGATTCGCCTCCAGCTCGGAGATAATTTTTTCGCTGTCCTTGCTCTGCGCGTATCTTCGAATACTCTCTGTGATTTTTTTAAGAGGCCCGATGCCGAACAAAAATATATTGAGAATGATGAAAGTCATCAGCAACACCAGATAGATCATTGAATATCCGGTTCCCTCCAAGGTCTGCTTTCTTATGCTGTTCATTATCCCTGAAAGATCATATGTCATGCCTATGATGACAGCGTGGTTGTCTATCATAGTTAGATATGAATAGTAATCGATAAAGTCGCCTGCAGACGCCAGATAGCCTCCGTATTCATCTGTGCTGGCTATGCTGTGTTCAGTCGCTGTTTGCATCGCTTTCTGCTGGCTCGGGTTCTCTGCTACGGATACCGTGTGTCCCAGTGGGTATACCTCTTTATAATTGAGTCCGCGTACCGCGCCCGGGTCTGCACCGCTGAACAGAAAAAACTGTTCCTTGTATGCGTCTTCTCCTTCTGTATCTGTGATTACGCAAAACAGATAATCCACACGATGACTCTGCTTCACCCTGTCTACCCTGTTCGTGAGCCACGAGTAAATGATCTCGGCATAAAGCTTCTGATCTTCTTCAGAAAGCTTTTCAAGCTGCTGTTGACTTGCATACTCTAGTCTGATAGCAGGGTTTCTCGACTGAAAAAGAACAGCCTTGCCTTCTGTTTCAGTCCCGGCATGATAGTCAGCATCATACTCAATATCAAGCTCATCAGCGTGTTCGTACCAATAGCGTATGAGCCAGTCATGTGCCGGATAGTCCATAAGTGTTGCGGCTGTTTCTGCAGCGATATTTGCGGCTCTGGATTTGATGCTTTCCGTTGTTGCTTTTCTTGATACGTCATACTGCGAAATGAAAGTCGCAATACCTACTAAAATAAGCCCGGCTATTGCCAGGATAGATATCTGTGTTATTATGCTGATTTTACGTTCACTTTTCATTTGCAACAAACGGTCATAACTCGTTGCGCATCATGTCTTCGAAGCTCTCACGTTTTACGACCAGGCGTGCCTTTCCGTCTGCTATCATCACCATTGCCGGTCTCGGAACTCTGTTATAGTTTGAGGCCATCGCGTAGTTATATGCGCCTGTAGTGAGTACAGCAATTATATCACCTCTTTGCGGCTTAGCCATAAAGATGTTTTCAGCGATGCGGTCTCCGCTCTCGCAGCATCTGCCGGCGATAGTGCATTCGTAATCTGCCTTTTCGCCTGCCCTGCTCGCGTTGAGCACCGTATACTCCGACTTGTACAGAGCATATCTCGGATTATCAGTCATGCCACCGTCTACCGTTACATAGTTGCGGTAACCTTTTACTTCCTTGACACCACCTGTCTGATACAGCGTAACACCCGCATCTGCGACTATGCTGCGTCCCGGTTCCATGAATACAGCGTCAAGCACAAAGTTATTTGCCTCAAGTGCGGCGTTCAGATGATCCGCTACTTCTCTGATCCTGGCAGGGATGTCGGAGACCGGATCCTTCTCCGTATATCTCACTCCGAATCCTCCGCCGATGTTCAGGACTTTGATCGTATATCCGAACTCATCTCTCACCTTAGCCGCATATCCGATCAGGATCTCCACCTGTCTGTTGAACGAATCGCTCTCGAATATCTGGGAACCCACATGGCTGTGGAATCCTGCTACCTCTACATTGCTGCACTCCAGAGCGGCTTTTACGAATCCATCCGCCTGGCCCGTATCGATCGGGATACCGAACTGCGAATCAACCTTTCCGGTATTGATGGCTTCAAGCGTATGCGGATCCAGTCCGCAGGTGAGCCTCAGAAGCACCTTCTGCGTGACGCCGGCATCTGATGCAACAGTATTAAGTACCTCAAGCTCGTTAAGGTTATCGACTACAAAATATCCGATGCCGCTTTTGACGCCGTATTCTATATCCGCGTCAGTTTTATTTGTGCCGTGAAAGAACATCTTCTCTGCAGGGAATCCCGCAGCGAGAGCTGTATATATCTCTCCCGGTGACACGACATCAACGCACATCCCCTCTGACTGCACCAAAGGATATATGCCTTTGAAGCAAAGCGCCTTGCTCGCGTAAAGCGGAGCGGACTGAGGACCGAAGCATTCATGCATTGCATTGACGTAAGTCCTGCAGTTACTGCGGATCACGTTCTCATCAAGCACATAAAGAGGTGTGCCGAATTCAGCGGCAAGCCCTGCGGTATCGAGTCCTCCGATGGCAAGATGACCTTTTTCATTTATGGTCAGATTATCGTATAGCATAGGTTCTGCCTTTCCCTGTTTCCGCCCTTAACTGTGATCAAAGCATATGCGCGAGAAGCTCTTCTCTGGTATGGTGCGAGAGGTATGCCGGAGGCACATCGAAGAGTGTGCGGGCACCGCTCTGGCCTTCACTGTTCATCCTGTATGCTGCACGTGCCGCGGCTGCGAGGATGCTGCCTGTGAAGAACGGGTTGGAGTCGAGGTTCAGAGTGAATTCAACCGTGTTGTCAAACTCGCTGTCAAGCCCGGTGCGGCCGCTTCTGATAACGCTTCCGCCATGCGGAAGTCCGCTGTGATCTCTGTTGAGTTCTTCCTGTGTTATGAATGTTACTGTCGTATCATAAGGCTCAAAGTAGTTAGGCATCGTCTTGATCGCCTCTTCAATAGCCGCCTTATCTGCTCCGTCCTCTGCAACTACCCAGCATTCTCTGAGGTGCATCTGGCGTGCAGTGAACTCAGGATGCTCGTTATTTCTGACGCTTTCTACAGCAGCCTCTATCGGTACTGTATACTGTCTTGCGTCTTTGACACCTTCGATCCTTCTTATTGCATCAGAGTGGCCCTGGCTGACTCCGCGTCCCCAGAATGTATAGCTGTCGCCTTCAGGAAGCGCTGCATCCGCTATGATCCTTGCAAGTGAGAAATATCCCGGGTCCCATCCGCAGGATATGATGCCGATCTTGCCTGCAGCCGACGCTGCTGCGTCCACAGTCGCAAAATGCTCAGGTATATTTGCGTGATTGTCAAAGCTGTCAATTACATTGAACTTCGCGGCGAGTTCAGGTGTCATCCACGGCAGATCAGTAGCACTGCCTCCGCAGATGATCACTACGTCCAGATCATCCTGCATGCTGCCAATCTGATCATATGCCAGCACAGGAGTTCCCGTGACAGTCTTCACCGATGACGGGTCTCTCCTTGTGAATACGGCTTTTAGCTCCATGTCATGAGACCTGGTAACAGCAGCCTCAACGCCTCTTCCGATGTTTCCATATCCTGCAATACCGATTTTAATCATTGTTTTCTCCTTTTCTCATATCTCCTGTCCCGCTGCCCGCAGACAAATGTACCAACAGTCCCCTTATCTGTCAGCTTCAGTCTGCAAGCAGATCATCCATGTTATATAAACCCGCCGACTTTCCGGCAAGGAACCTCGCTGCGGCTACTGCCCCATCGGCAAACAGAGCTCTGTCGTGCGCCTGGTGTGCCACAGTAATGGTCTGTGTGTTAGTGCCGAACATCACCTCATGTGTACCTACGATGTTTCCCATCCTGATGGCACTTATGCCGATCTCATCAGGCTCGCGCTTAGCCATGCCCGACCTTCCGAGATTGTAGTGGAGCTCCGGCCTTGCTTCGCGCACAGCATCAGCCAGCATAATTGCGGTTCCGCTCGGAGCATCAACTTTTCTGTTGTGATGAGTCTCTACGATCTCGATATCGCATGCACCGAACTTTGCGGCCACTTCTTTTACGACCTTTGCAACGAGTGCGACTCCGACAGACATGTTGGCAGATTTGAAAACAGGAATGCTCTCAGCTGCCTTTGCTATATATGCCAGCTCCTCATCAGTCTGACCTGTTGTGCAAACTACCGCAGGAAGCCCCCTTTTTACGCAATAGTCCATGAGGTCGGTCGTAACTGTATGATGTGAAAAATCTATCACCATATCTGCAGGACCCTGATAGGCGTCCAGTGTGAGATACGCGCCGTCCGCTCCGGTAGGAGTTACACCGGCGATCACTTCCATGTCGTCCGTCTGCGCGATGACGCGGGCAAGTATCATGCCCATTGCTCCGTCACTGCCATTGATTATTACTTTCATAGCTGGATCCTTCCTCCGTTAGCCCTCAATGATTCCCAGATCGACCATAGCCTTGCGAAGTCTCTCCAGATTAGCTTCTTCCATGCGGTACAGCGGCGACCTGATAATAGGATCGCACCATCCCATCATAGCGAGAGCTTCCTTGACCGGGATCGGGTTGACCTCACAGAAGAGTGCCTTTACCAGTTCATTGTACTTGCACTGGAGTTCTGCAGCTCCTGCTACATCTCCATTCCAGAATCTTGTGCAGATCTCGCGGGTCTCTGCCGGGATGACATTGGACAGAACCGAGATAACGCCCTTGCTTCCCATTGAGAGGAACGGAACGATCTGGTCGTCATTGCCCGAGTAAACGTCGAGCTTGTCACCTGCGAGTGCAAATGTATCTACGATCTTGGAAATGTTGGAATTGGCTTCCTTGATAGCTGCTACTCCGTCGATCTCCGCGAGCTTGACGTATGTCGACGGTTCTATGTTGAGTCCTGTTCTCGAAGGAACATTGTACGCGATGATCGGAACATCGCTCACGCTTGCGTATTCTTTGAAGAGCTTTACCAGACCATTCTGTGTGGCCTTGTTGTAATATGATGTAACGATCAGGCAGGCATCTGCTCCTGCATCGCTGGCATATTTTGTGAGCTGCTTTCCGTACTCAGTGTGGTTGGAGCCCGTACCTGCGATGATCGGAACTCTTCCGTTAGACCTTTCTACTGCATAGCTGATGCACGCCTTATGCTCTTCATCTGTGAGTGTTGAGCCTTCACCTGTTGTACCGGCGATTACGAGAGCATCGATGCCCGATTCGATCTGCCAGTCGATCAGTGCTCCGAACTGATCAAAGTTGACTCCATCCTCTGTCATAGGTGTGATGAGAGCTGTTGCGACTCCTTCGAAAATAGTGTTGGTTCTTGCCATTGTTGTTTACCTCCTCATTTTGAATAATGGTCCAAGAATGAGATAAGGCTATCGTTCAGATACTTCAGAGACTGTCCTGATTAAAAAAGCAGCTGACACGGATCAGCTGCTCATGACAAATCAAAACAAAAAACTCTGATTGCTTATCATGGATAGCGCTCCGCGTTTTCGCGACAGTCGTCCGCATCTTATTACGTCCGCCCAGATCGGCCCGGATGCAGCCCCGGCCTCACTTCGGCGTCAGCCCCTTTCGATCCTCCCTGCACTGCATTGATAAACGGGATCACTACTGATGACTTGACGCGTCCTCTATCTCAATTGAAGAAATTTTATTATGTATTCTGCATTATGTCAACGTCTGGGTGCCATTCTTTGGGTTTTTTAACAAAAACATGGCAAAACCTTCCTCAGAGCCCTATCATATTCAGGCGTCATACAGGAAGCTGATCTGCCCTGATTCCTGTTCACATGTAAGCGGAGCCTGTTCTCTGCCGAGAAAGTCAGACAGCCTTGCATCATCTTCGATCCACGGTCTGATCTCGTCTCTGCTGATCATGACAGGCATGCGGTCGTGGACTTTGATCATCGATCCGTTCGCCTCTGTGGTAAGCACTGTATATCTGGGTATGCCCTGCTCCTCACGGTAAAATCCCGCAAGCAAGAGCAATCCGCCCTCAGGTGAAGTGAAGCGGTATTTCGCTTTGTGAGCATCACATTCATAAAAGCCACTCGCAGGGATAACGCAGCGCCTTCTTGCGATGCTGTCCGCAAAAGTTATCTTTTCACGCGCAGTCTCCGCCCTGGCATTGATGATCAGGCCTTTCCTCACAGGATTGCTGAAACCCCAGACCATCTCCGATGCTCCGATAACACCATCTTGAGCTTCTTTTCTCCGGCTGTCTCCGTGGATCACAACAGAAGACTGCGATGGACAGATATCCCTCCGGGCTGATCCAACGGACGGAAGATCTGACAACTTTACCACCATTTCGGCCTTCATGAGCTCCCTCAGCTCTATTTCAAAATCTTCATAATAGTACCGGCAGCACATATCCTGACTTTGCTTTTCCTCTTTTCGCCTCAATCTTCATTTATATCTCTGTACAGTCTGTTAATCGATGCCTGAGCATGTTCTGAAATATGCTTGTTTTTGATGTGATCCCGAAGATCCATAATCGCCAGCATCTCGTCAGCAACATCTTCAAGCCGGTGATTCCCGCGGGATATATAGCTCATCATCCTCTCCGCTGTGAAATCAGTGTTCATCTCAGCACAAATCAACCGGGTGAACTCCTCCGGATATCCTTTGCGAAGCATCAATTCATAAAGCAGTTTACTCTTTTCACTCATAAATCTGTCTCTTTTTCATAATACCATATCCGAATAAAATAAAGGACAGCATTAAAATGCCGTCCCTTTTGACTTTTACTATGCTTATGTGTCTGTCAGCGTACAAATGGCGCACGATACTCCGCATTGATCTCGCGGATCTCCTTTTCGCCATCGATGTATGGCTGATAAAGAGAATCTATCGTTCCTCCTCCGCGGTTATCACATCCCGAGCAGAATTCACATTCGATCCCACAGTTGCCCCATAGTGACTGACGTACGATCTGTTCTCTCTCTTCACGTGTCGTATCCTTAATAAGAATTGACTTCATAGTGCTGTCTCCGAATACTCACCCTTCTTTTATTTCTTAAATATTTCAGTACACTTCAGTTTAAAAACCTATCATTTTGCTAGGTATTTCTATTTGTGCACATTATCAACCTTTTTAATAGTTATGTCAAGCCCTTCGGACATCAGCTGCTGTATATAGTGAGCGTCAGATCCCGCTTATGCTTCTTTTTTCAGATCTTCAACAGCTTTTTCAACATTCAGCCTTGTCAGGATCAGTGTGATCAGCAGGTTAAATATCATCGGAAGCCACAGATACATAACGTGAAGCATATTGATACAGGATGCAGTCTGCTCTGCAGCTCCGCCCACATAACCGCTGAAACTGAGAAGCCAACCGGCAAGTGCTGTCCCGATTCCACCGCCGAGCTTAGTGCCAAGGGATGTGCATGAATACATGGTGCCGTCTACACGCTTGCCATGTGTAAGATATGTATATTCCGAACAGGTCGCGATAAGAGCATTCATATCTCCCTGCAGCGGGCTCATTCCGAATGCTGCGATAGCAGTGCATGCAAGCATGAGAGGAATGCTGCCCATATAGCCTGCTATGACGACGCCAAGCCTGCCCAGAGTGCCTGCAGTATACCCGTAAAGATTCAGTTTATACATGCCTTTGAACTTCAGTACAAGTGTAGGTGTGAACAGCAGACCTATTATCATAGGTATATTGATGGCCCAGGAGAAAACGCCCAGTAAATTGGCATTTTTAAGCACATAGGTCATGTAGTAAATACCCATATTCAGAGTAGCTGTATATATCTGCATGAGAATGTACGAGGCGCAGATCATCAGATAGTACTTGTTTTTTATCAGCAGTTTGAATGCGTCTATAAGGTTGTATTTTTCATCAGTATGATCTTCTGCCGCTGCCCCGTGGACCGTTTCACCTTCTGCAAGCTCTTCCGGCGACAGCTCTCTGACTGACATAACGGAGATCGTGTTGGAGATGATACCGACTATTGCATATATAATAGCCACTGTTCTCCATGCAGCAGCGGTTCCGCCAAAATGCGCTACAAGGCCAACCGTTATCGTCTGGATCAGCATACTGGTACCAAAGGCGAACATGAATCGGATCGATCCCATCTGCACACGCTCATGGTTATTCTTTGTGATCAGAGCCGTAAGAGCTGAAAACGCAATATTATTTGCTGTATAAAAGCCTGCATTCAGCAGCGTGTAAGCAATGAAGAACCATGCGTACTGTGAAGCCGGGCTTATATCCGCAGGTATGCAGAAGATGGCAACCAGGCATACAGCACAGCCGAAATATCCGTAGAACATCCACGGCCTTGCTTTACCCATTTTAGTCTGAGTCTTATCGATCAGGGATCCGAAAAAGACATCGCTTACACCGTCAAAGAGCTTTGACAGAGCTATCAGTGTACCGACAACGCCCGCATTCATGCCGACCGTATCGGTCAGGAAAATCATTACGAACGCTGAAAGCAGTGCATACACCACATTACCGGCTATATCACCTGATCCGTAACCGATCTTGTTATACCATTTCAAATATGTTTTCTCTTCCATCACAACCTCCTGACATCATACCTGTTTGTTCAGATTCTCCGGAATCATCATGAATGCGAACTTATATCGGTCTTCATCGATTCTGTATTTCTTCTGCAGCTCCGGCCCGCAGCTTGCTGACCCCATACCGGACATGCGGTGATCTATGCAAAGCACTGTACTTCCGCAGGCTGTCAGCTCATGATCATGCGCTTTGTTTTCAAGTTCTTCCTGAGTATAGCGTGAAGCATTAAATGAGAATGTGCCGCCGTCTGCAGATATGACATTAAAACATATGCCCTTTCCCCTGACCGAGACATAGTCACAGTCATAATGGGAGCCGTTCTCCTGAGGACGTATATATGGTTCGTGCAGATCTCCCAAAGAAACCGTGAAAGAATCGTGCCTCGCGTTCTGATGTTTATCAGCATATGATTCCCCCGGTCCCATCCCATAATAGGAGACCGTTTTGAGCCACTTCTTCAGGAACAGCCGTATACCAATCCTCGGCAGTGAAAGGATCTGCGGATCCTTTACCGCGTTTACCTTCAGCGTGACAGCTCCTTTTCTGTATATTTTCCAGACAGTATCCATCCTTACGACCGGCTGGACTGACACGGCTCCTGCAGACTGCCTTACCTGTATCTCTGCATATTCAGGCTCACACTTGCATTTCACTTCATATGCCCGGGTAAGGGTGTGATCCAGTCTTTCTGTTTTTAACTTGTCGACCACAAACATATCGTTATCGACAGGCGCACGCCAGAAATTGAACTCCACAGGCCTGTCCAGCAGGTCCTCTCCTTCAAACATCATGGATACCGGCATTCCTGTGCGCTTATCAAATGAATAGCTGAACCCCGTTCCCGTGATAACCAGCAGTGGATCATTCTCATCATCCCGGATCGACAACGGAGCTGCTGTTCCGTCCGATACATGATCCAGCAGAGCCGTGGCCTTTGCATGTTTGGGATCCCTAACCGGTATCCTGATCTCATCGAATCCAAGCTCATGACCCGCCGATAAAGCTCCGTGTGACTTTTTCAGCACATATGCAATATGCAGAAAACATCTTCCCCTTGACGGTACAGTCAAAGGAAGTTCCATATTTGCACTATTTCCGGGCATTATGGAAGGCAGTTCCAGTGTCCCCTCTGCTATCCTGATCCCGTCATGGACTAACGCATAGGATGCACTGATGATATCTTCAGGATCTGTAAAGTCCATATGGTTCTTAACAGTAAGCTTTCCTGATGATACGTCATAGCTGCATCGAAGAGGCCTGTATACATTTTTATATTCCAAAAGCCCGGTATGGGGACTTCTGTCCGGATATACAAGGCCGTCAAGGCAGAAGTTGCCGTCATGCTGCAGCTCTCCGTTGTCTCCGCCGTACATATAAATATCTTTACCATCCACCGTCTTTCCTCCGTAAATCGCATGATCGCAGAATTCCCATACAAAGCCTCCGCACAGCGCCGGATATTCTTCTATCAGTTCATGGTAGTCTTCTATATCTCCCGGTCCATTGCCCATGGCATGGCAGTATTCAACAAGCAATAGAGGTTTAGCCGGATCATTATCAAGGTAACTTCTGATATCTTCAAATGACGGGTACATCCTTCCGACTATATCTATATTGCTGCAGTCATATTCCCTGTCATCAGGCAGATAATACGCACTTTCATAAGTGGTCAGCCTGTCAGGATTGACCTTCTTAGTCCATTCAAGAGCTCTCTCAAAAGTGCAACCGTAACCGCATTCATTTCCCATGGACCACATCAATATGCACGGACGGTTCCTGTTGCGGATCACCATACTCCTTATACGGTCCAGAGTAGGTTCGATGAATTCCGGGTTATCAGCGATCCTCTCATGGGCCATCTGCATCTTGCGGGTATAATCGTCTTCATTGAAATAAAGGGCCTCTGTCCCATGACTCTCGTTATCAGCTTCATCGATAACATAAAGGCCTATGCTGTCACACAGCTGGTAGAAAAACGGCACGTTAGGATAATGACTCGCCCGGACAGAATTGAAATTGTTCTCTTTGATGATCATCAGATCTGAAAGCGTGCGCGTATAATCCATCACGGCTCCCTTTACCGGATCAGATTCATGCCTGTTCACTCCATTGAAAATGATCGGCACTCCGTTCAGGAGCACCTGACTGTCCCTGATCGTTACAGTTCTGAATCCGACACGTTCATTGATGACCTCATTTGAAGTTTCCAGGATCAGTTTATACAGGAATGGATTCTCTGCATTCCACAGGACGGGATTTCTGACAGTAAGACATAGGTCTGACTCATCTGACGATTTCGCACTTGCTGCCACATGTTCTTTGCCATTTTCATCTGTGCAGAACAGTGTTGCTTTCACAGGTACAGGATGATTTCCCGCAAAAGAAAGTCTGATCTTCAGGTCCGCGGTTTTATGATCTGAAGCGATCTCAATAGTAATATGGTAATCACGTATCCCTGCAGCCGGCCTGTTAAGCAGATATACATCACGGAAAATGCCGGACATGCGGAACTTATCCTGATCCTCAAGATAGCTGCCGTCGCACCATTTGAGCACGAGCACAGCCAGCAGATTGTCTCCCTCAAGCAGAAACGGTGTTACATCAAATTCTGATGTGTGATGGGAAACCTGGCTGTATCCCACATATCTGCCGTTCAGCCAGACATAGAAACATGAGTCGACCCCCTCGAAGTTCAGAAAGGTGCATCCGGCTTTATGGTCCTTATGCCATTGGAAGTGATATCTGTAAGCTCCGCAGGGATTATCCTGCGGTACATATGGCGGGTCAAACGGAAAGGGATAGCGTATGTTAGTATATTGATTCTTATCGTATCCCCTCATCTGCCATGAGAACGGAACATACTCCTTATTCCACCAGTCTCCGGCCTCGTAGGACGGGAGATAAAACTCGTCCTTAAGGTCGTAAATACTCGGGAAAAAAGCAAAATTCCATTCACAGCCGCTGAGCATCTGGAGCCTCTGTGATGATTCCCTGAGACTGACAAGCTGGTCATTTCTCCCGGAATCCGGGATATAGTAGCATCTGTAAGGTTCCGTATTCTCATGCAGAACAGCCATGTTTTCATAATGTCTCGGAATGATCATCAGTGCCCTCCTGTGTCAGAGAAAAACCCTTTTTTCATGTGTTTTCAACGTTGATAACATTATAAAAAACCGCCCTTTTCAAAGCATATGCACAAAACAGTTTAAAACATGCACAAGCTTGGAATTTGGCGGTTCAGCCATTGCCAGAAATCGTTATGGTGATAAAATAGTGGTCAAATAAAAAGCGAGGTTACAGCTATGTACGTGAACTCAGGTTATCTGCATAATTCCAGAACGCCTTTTAAGGAAAAGACTAAGCCGCTCAGGATACTCAGCGCCGGGACTTACCAGCTTCACAGCTGGCCAAAGTTGCCAACATGGCGCCCAAGAGGCCGTGTCGACTGGCAATTGATATACATTGCCGCAGGAAAGGGACATTTCATCTTTGACCACAAGGAAGTAATTGTTCCTGCAGGCAACATGGTGCTTTACCAGCCTAAAGAAGAGCAGCACTATTACTATCTTGGTGAAGATCGTACACAGGTATGGTTCGTCCACTTTACGGGACGCGAGGTCCGAAAGATCCTGCAGTACTATGAGATCACTCTTCACAGCAATATCCTTTGTACAGGGCTGTCCAGGGAGTATGAAGATTACTTCCGTAAAATGAGGGACGAGCTTGTCGCCTGCAGGTGGGGTTATGAAGAAATGCTCACATATCTGTTCCGTGAGCTGCTTATGACTATACACAGACGCATGGAAGAAAATCTCCCGCGCTTTTCAGGCTTTACAAGTCAGGAGATCGATCTTGCCAAAGAGTATTTCACAGAACACTACAATGAAGAGATAAACATAGAAAATTACACGCGTTCGAGGCACGTAAGCACCAGCTGGTTCAACAAGAGCTTTAAAAATGCCGTCGGCACAACACCTATGAACTTTATCCTTTCCATCAGGATCCGCAACGCGCAGGCCCTCCTGGAAACTACCGATTACAACATCTCCAACATAGCCTCCATGGTTGGCTACGAGAATGCATTTTACTTCAGCCGGCTTTTCAAGAAACATAAAGGGCTGTCGCCTGCAGCATACAGAAAGATCTTCCGCGAAAAGTATTCCGACCATATGTAAGAGGCACTCCCTTTCGAACACAAA
The DNA here is from genome assembly GCA_902801255.1 of uncultured Eubacteriales bacterium. Classification (GTDB taxonomy): domain Bacteria; phylum Bacillota; class Clostridia; order Peptostreptococcales; family Anaerovoracaceae; genus Crickella. Next base: position 61,698 of record CADCHO010000005.1, read on the forward strand.
TACATCTCATGAAAAAAGCCCCGGGGAATTCTCCGGGGCATTGGTTTGGTCCCTGATTATAACTGATTTAATAACGATGCCTTCTGCACCATCCTCAGCTCACCTAAATCTATGCAATTGATAAAACTGTTTTCTTTAACACCTTCAATGCACTTATCGAGGTCAATCCACATGACACTGTCAACTTCTTCTTCCTGAAGAGTAAACTGATCCTCGTCAGCATCCATCCACAGCATGAATACTTTTGTGAACTGCCTGTCGTGATATGGCTTGCCATAGAAAACATCATCCCAGATTATCTGCCTGTCACCGCAATAGATGAGATCTGATTCTTCTGCTGTTACTCCCAGTTCTTCTCTCAGCTCACGGATGGCTGATTCTCTGTATTCATCTCCTGCAGGTATGTGACCGGCGCTGGAGATATCATAGCAGCCCGGGAACGACTTAGTCTGAGCTCTCTTCTGAAGAAGTATCTCTGTCTTTCCGCCTTTCTTTCTGAGCAGCCACAGATGCGCAGTCCTGTGTCTCACACCTTCAAGGTGAGCTGTTTCGCGATCCACGTTTTCTCCTGTAGGCTCACCATATTCATCTACTACATCAAATATTTCCAATTCAGTACCCCATTTTTGTCATTATACCGTCTGCAGTTACACCCGGATGAGTCAGATACAGCCTGGCTATCTGCTCTGTCAGGGCTTTGTCGAATCCATATCTGTCTGCGATAGCTTCCGGGCCCCTGTTCTTCTGAGTTTCCTTTATTACGGTCTCGATTTGCTTTTTCAGATCAGCAGAACCCGATTTCGATAGGGCTCCAACTGTTTTCTGCGGTATATCTATGCGCGTGGTTTCAATGTGTCCGTCAGCGATCCCGGCAATGACCATAGTTATGGCCTGATGGAACCGCCTCGACCCGCAGCTGCCCGGATTCAGCAAAAGCGTTTTGCCATGCCTGCTCTCTTCATATTTATGAGAATGACCGAACACAACAAGATCATATTCACTCAGGTCGTCAGGAAGATCCTTTTTTCTGTGAGTCATATAAACACGCAGTCCCGCAAGCTCGAAATCAAGGAACAGCGGAATATGCTCTGCCCAGTCCCTGTCGCCATTTCCGCGAACAACGTAGACGGGTGCGATACTTTCAAGTTTTTCTATGATCTCCGGTCCGGTGATATCTCCGCCGTGGAGGATAGCCTCACATCCTTCAAGCGCTTTTGTTACCTCCGGTCTCAAAAGACCGTGAGTATCTGAAATGATCCCTATCTTCATTACCGTTTTCATTCCTGTCAGACGGACAGACTTCCATCTAATATACCGTCAATAATGATGCTCCCGGCATCGAGCAGATTGTGCATGGCCGGTTCAAATATATCCATATTCACAATGGCCCTGAGCGCAACGACCCGATCAAGCATATCGAAACAGGCTGCAGTATTCGCAACAGCGATATCTTCCATCTCAGTCACTGCATACGGATCAGGACATGCATAGTAGTTCGCGATATAACTTGCCGTTACATGACCATAGATACCCTTCCAAAAATTGTCGCCGGAAAGAGCCGTTCCTTTAAGAGTAAACATCTCCATTTATTGCTTTTCATCGCCGGCTCCCTTTGTTCATCTTATCTGCTCTTTAAATCAGTATGCCTTCCAGATGGTCACACTCATGCTGTATTATCTGCGCAATATATCCACTGAATGTCTGAGTGTGAGCTGTAAAGGTCTTGTCCAGATACTTTACTGTGATCTTATCATATCTAATCGTTTTTCTTTCCCCCGGCAGCGAGAGGCATCCCTCCTCGGTTTCATATGCTTCGCTCTTTTCAGTTATGACCGGGTTGATCATAACAATATTGGCAAAACCGGCAGACACAATGATGATCCTCTTTCGAAATCCGATCATATTCGCGGCCATTCCGACGCAGCGCTCGCGATTAGCTCTTAGAGTATCCTCGAGGTCCTGAGCGACAGGCAAATCGGCCTTTGTTGCTTCTTCGGATCTCTGATTCAGAAAGAATACATCTCTGACGATAGGTTTTATCATTTGAACTATCCTCTCATTATTCCCGTCTATACATCTACATATACAGTCAAAGCAACGATAGCAATCGTGATCTCTGTCTTTGGTTTTCCGTTCAGGGCAATACCCTCAGGGTTTGCTCCGCCCTGATGCACCTCAGCATCCACATTCCACCAACTGAGATAACCTGTCACTACTGACGGATCAACTTCTTCAGGATGCGGTGCATAGATATCAGCCTTGATATACGCCTGTGTCTTTCGGTCGGTTATATCAAATATCTCGGATATCCCTGCCATGCAGCAGTGATGTATCGCATCTTTAGTAGCCTTAAGCACGGCATTATTCTGATCGCCGCCGTGCATATCCACGCCTTGTCCGAATTCTATAATAAGTCTCTTCATCGCCATATTCTATTCTCCTCTATAGGTTCAGTTAGTGCCAGCTGAAAGCCGGTATACCTGTTTTTAATGATACCATATCCACCGCATAATAAATGCCCCGGAGTGCATTGTATCTGGTCTCTGCGTGCTGTATCATCGATTCATGGAAAAGACAGAAAGCAGAGCACCTAAAGCTGTAATAATATCGGTTATTCTGTTGCTTATTGCAGCGGTGCTTTTGATTGCTGCAAAGAATATACCGGGCTTTGCCGAATGGTACAGTGTCAATATCTATTCTGCGATTACGGATACCATAGGACGCGTTACCGGAGCTGTTCCGATTTCTGTTGCCGAAGGCGCTGTCTGTATCCTGCCGCTGATTATCATTGCAGATATCGTGCACTGCCGAAAAAGGCTCGGGTCAGCATTCATGCACATTCTGCTTATCGCGTCTGTGCTTTTCTTCCTGTATGCGGCAAACTGCGGTATCAACTACCACAGAAACACATTTGTTGATCAGGAAGTGCTGTCCAATGCAAAGTTTACGGAAGATCAGCTTGCGGACTTCTGCGAATATATAGTCGACCGGCTGAACGAATGCGAATCATCGTCTGAATATCCGCAGGGAAAAGGACTTTCAGATGCGGCCAGAATTTCCATGAATAAGCTTTCAGAGGATTATCCATCTCTGCGCGGATATTATCCTGCCCCAAAGCAGCTCACATTACTCTCACGGGCATTCTCAAACATGGGTGTCAGCGGTATTTATTCGCCGTTCACAGTAGAAGCAAACATAAACGGTGAGATGCCGGGAATGGAAAAGCCGTTTACTTCATGCCATGAGCTGTCTCACCTAAGGGGATATATGAATGAAGGTGAAGCTAATTATATAGGCTGGCTGGCCTGCATAGGATCCGATGATCCATCGTTCAATCGCAGCGGATGGCTTATAGCATGGATGCATGCCGGCGGCGCTCTCAGAAGAATCGATCCGGAGCGCTATGAAAGGCTCTGCGAACAGCTCCCTTCATATGCTGTTTCCGAGACAGAAGAAAACAGCCTGTTCTGGTCTTCCCATGAAACCAAAGCTTCTGAAGTGCAGGACCGCGTCAATGATGTTTATCTGAAAGCAAATGACCAGAAAGACGGGATACAGTCATACGGAATGCTGACAACGTTGATGCTGATGAACCATTACAATGCCGGAGACCTGTAACTTAAGGATATTGATCCGTCGCCGGCGGACCCATTCTCTTGTCAATCTTATTTATTCATTAGTTTTTACAGTTATATCTACTCCGTTTACACTCACGCTCTCGCCTGCAGGTACGAGTATGTAAGTCACTCCGTCTATCTTTTTTGTCTTTATCCTCAGCGCGGTTTCCGGGTCAGTTATTATCCGTGTCTCTGGAGTTCTGACCTCAAAAGATCTCTTTTGTATGAGATTTCCTATATTGAATGCTGATGCTCCGTCAAAACGCTTCCCTACTGATTCACCGAAGCTCCTTATCTTTTCATCAGATATGCCTTTATCCGAAAGGATATCCTCAATGTCTTCGATGTAGACTTCTGCTATTTCGGAAGGGCTTTCTTCGTGAATTGCCTCGGCTTTTGCTGACAGCTTTGCCTGAAGAGATGTCACCACATCAAGACTGCACTCCTTTCCGAGCGCTTCGGCAAGAGTGAAATTGAAGGTTTCTTTCTGTACGTCAGCGGCCATAGGAGGATTATCTATCATAAACAGAGCTGTGATCAACTCACCGTGATTCACGGACGTGCTCTTTGTATAATACTGGACCTGATATATATCAGCGCTGCCTTCGTCAAGAACCGGGAATATGAATCCTATTGCAGGCGGCGCAAGAAGTGTTCCTGTTGAAATACCTCTGAACTCCTGCTGCCCCGGCAGATATTGAAGCGCGGCTTTGGATGTTTTCACCGGGCAGATCGCGCATATGAAATAATCGAACTGCTCATTTGATTCTTCGGACCACTCTTCGCCCTTAACATCTTTAGTACTGAGATCGTATGTGTCCGCCGCCAGGATTATCACGTAGCTGTCGCTATCCATATCAAGAGATCCAATGATCCTTTGATACAGCAGATCCCTCATGTTCTCGTCTCTCAGCTGAGTGCTTTTAAGCGCCATGAGAAGTCTGTGCTCATCGCTGTTTCCGACTTTGTCTGTTGGTAATTCCAGAGATATCTGGTTTCTCTCCGCTTTGCCGGACAGCACTTTTTTAAGGATGGCGGCATACATTTCACGTTCTTCAGTCTCCATGTCGAGCACCGGGATCTCCATGGTTGTGACTATTTCTCCGGCGGCATTGACATAGCATCCGTATATGCTTCTGAAATTGCTCAATGTAGTATCTATTCTTTTTCTTATTCTTCTTATTTCTTCCGGTTTCATCAGTATCTCCATTCCGGCCGTTTGGAAATTGGTGACAGTTCTCCGTCTCCTGTCTCCTGCTGACTCCTGTTTCAGGCATAAAAAAACGGCCTTCCATAATTAATGCTCATCCTCTCCTATGATCGCAAATCAAATATATCGCAAGCCTTGTTATTATATTTTCGTTTTTTTCTTCTGTCAAAAAAAGGAGGAGACAGAGATTCGATTCCCTGTCCCCTTAAGCCGTGATCAGTAAGCTTTATCAGTCATCAATTCCTTTTTCAAAATTGACGATGGCGCCTGTATTAGCATCTACATCAAATTCGTACTCATAGCCGCCTTTTATGAATTCTACCTCATAAACCTTACGGCCATCCTCGTAATCCAGTTCGACCTTTTTCACAAAGTCTACCTGATCTTTACTGAGTTCAACATGCTGCAGCGCCTTTCCCAGTGCTTCTTCCTCTGTAATTATGCCGCCTACAACATTTTCCATCAAGTCATCACTGACTTTCTTGATATCTGCCATTGTCTACCCTCCTTGAAAATATGTCTCTACATCCCTTTAATGTATATATTATCGGGCCTTGATCCGTTTTTTATTGTATCATAGATCTCTGCATATAAGAAATAAACTTTTCGAATCAGACATCCAGTCTCTGCCGGGCAATAAGATCCGCAAAGAGGCCATTCTTTTCGACCAGTTCATCATAAGTGCCTTCTTCCAGGATCGTCCCTTTATCCATTACCAGAATACGGCTGCATCTGCGTATAGTAGACAGCCGGTGCGCAATAACTATGCGGGTGCATTTCAATTTGTCCAATGCCTCAGATATCTGCTTTTGAGTGAGATTGTCTAAAGCAGAAGTAGCCTCGTCAAAGATAAGTATATTCGGCTTGACTGCCACAGCCCGGGCAATCATCAGTCTTTGTTTCTGACCGCCGGAGATACCACCCTGTCCTTCGGATATATGAGTCTGCATGCCCATTGGCATGTTGCGTATATCATCGGCTATCCCGGCGATCTCTGCCGCTTCCCAGGCGTCCTCGAGACTTATCTGCGGAGCAGAAATGGCAATATTGGAAAAGATGTCCCCCTGGAAAAGGCTTCCGCCCTGGGTTACCGTACCGATATGTCGCCTTAGCGAGCGAAGGTCCAGACCTGTGAGGTCTCTTCCGTCATAATATATCGCACCTTTCTCCGGAGTCTCAAAACCAAGGAGCAGACGTACCAATGTACTTTTTCCGCATCCGGTAGTTCCCACGATACCGATATATTCACCGGCTTGTATTTTCAGATCCATGTCTTTAATGACATATGGCATGTCAGAACTGTAACGGAACGATACATTAGAGAGCTCTATGTTTCCGGTCAGATCAAGTACCATACTCCTGTTTTCGGAAGACTCCGGCTGAGCTTCAAGGATCGGCGCTGCCATCTCAAGCACCGGCCTTAGCCCTGCTACAGACAGGCCTACTGCTGCAAGCGATGTAAAGGCAGCCGTCACTGCTCCGAAAGCGGTATTGAAAGCAATGTATTCTGATGGTGTGACCCCACTCATGGTTGCCGAGTAGAACAGTATGACAGTTCCGGCCAGAGATATCGCAGTGGTTATTGCCTTACCCGCACGAATGATCATAGGCGGATTATACCTGAGCTGTGCCTCCTCGGCGTATGAGTGTGCCCATTTGGCAAAGGCACGCTTCTCAGCACCTGCAAGCCTGATCTTCTGCACACCATTGATAAGCGAAAAGCTGATACCGGCTTCCTTTGCGCTCTTTTCCATGATACGCCGGCTGAGTCGCATCTGAGCCAGACCGGTAATAACACCGAAAACCGATCCGGTCAGAATTATCAGCAACGCCGGCAGCGCCAAACCGGGTGCAAAGTGAATGATCTGTGCAATATAAAGCAGCGACAGAATAGCAGACAGTCCCATGGAGAATACATTCCCGAGCACTGTTCCGCAGACATGCCCGACCGCGTCATACCTTCTTGCAAGCTCACCCGAGGTAAACCCTCTGAAGAAGCCGGCCGGGAGATTAATGACGCGCATCATCATTGCCGCGTCCAGCGCAAGTGTGGTTTTGATCCCGATACGATCCATCATCAGCTGGCGTCCGATAAGAATGAGTCGTGAAGCAAGAAGAGCAGATATCATAAAAGCTGCAGTTCCGGCAAGCAAGGACACATTCGAACTTTCAAGAACAAACCCGGTAAGGGCACGGGTAATGTTTGTTATCAGCATCCCGAGCAGAGTAACAACCAATGAAAGGCCAAACAGCAGCAGATAGTCCCCGGGTTCCAGACAATCCTTCAGATATATTATCAGATCCGAAACATCGATTTTCCTGAGAGGCAGCGGCCTGTAAAAACATATGGCATCCTCACACAACTGCCCTGCGGTCTTATTATTGATGCGGATCTTTTCTCCGCTTTCGGGATCATGGTAGCTGTATCCGTAAAAGCTTCCCGGGAGCAAGGCCACAGGTGTATCACTATCCTTGAGGAAAGCCATCATCGGCCCCATGGCATCCTGATGCCATCCCGGCTGCAGTTTGATGCGCCGGCGCATGATCCCGTGCGGGCGCAGACAATACTCAAGCTGCTCCTCCGGATCAGTGATTTCTTCCGGGTTACTTGCCGGCTTGCAGTGATAGTATTTCAGTATCTCGTCTACAGTCTCCTTAGCGTAATAGTCTTTATCGTCCAGACGGCCTGCCTGCTGCTTTCCCAGCACCGCAGATGTAATGTGAAGCAGGGAGTCGTCCATGGTCTTTTGATCTGCCAGCTTGCGCTGTGCGATCTGTTCTTCAAACCATCCCATAGTCCCCCTCCTTTCAGTCGCTCATTATAAGCCGCGCATAAGTGCCGTTGTTCGCCATGAGCTCTTCATGGGTCCCACGTTCTGCTACCTGTCCGTGATCCAGAACAATGATCTCATCACAATCTCTGATCGTAGACAGGCGGTGCGCGACAACGATACAGGTAATATTACGGTCACTGACCGCTTTTACCAGTTCATATTCAGTCCTGGCATCAAGCGCTGAGGTCGCTTCATCCATGATAAGAATAGTCGGGTCCTGTGCAAGTACGCGTGCTATCTCAAGCCTCTGACGCTGCCCTCCGGAAAGATCTTTTCCGTTTTCGGCCAGTATATGCCGGAACCCGCCGCTCCTGGCCATGATATCGTCATATATCTGAGCATCTCTTGCTGCCAGAATCATTTCAAAGTCTTCTATGGTACTGTCCCACATCTTAATATTGTCGCTGATGCTGTCATCAAAAAGGACAATATCCTGATCGACTACAGCAATTGATCCGGTCAGGATGCTCCGGTCGATCTCCCCTAACGGTTTTCCGTCAAAGAGAACTTCACCGCTCCATGGAAGACAGATCCCGGAAATCAGTTTTGAGATAGTAGACTTGCCGCAGCCGGAAGCTCCCACCAGTGCGACTTTGCCGCCCGGTCTTACATGCATGGAAAAATCACGGATAAGCGGTTCTTCCAGACGTGAGTACCCGAAGGTCACGTTTTTCAGTTCTACTTCACCGGAAAGCTTTTCATAATCCAGGCTTTCGTCATAAGGTATATCAGAAAATGCCGGATCATCAGGATACTGCATAACATCCTCTACACGCTCCATATCGGTGCGCATTTCCTGTATGCTCTGCCCGGCTGCTATCATATCCGCAGCCGGTGCCATGAAGGAATTCAGAAAGCCCTGAAACATCAGAATCGAGCCAAGTGAAAACCTGCCCTGCATGGTAAGCAGTACTCCGAGTATCAGCACAAGAGCTGTGGCAACAGCAGACAAGGCAGGCGGTATAGCTCCAAGATACCGGTTAAGCCGTGCATAACGGACACTCTGTGCATTTACAGAAGCCTGATATCCTGCCCATTTCTGGAAGTAACCGTTTTCTGAGCCGCTTGCCTTGATAGTCTCTATCATCTGAATACCTGAGACCGTTGCCGCAGAAAGTTTGCCCTTATCACGCAGCTGGACGCGCGTAATATTGATACGCTTTGCGGAAATGATCTGTGAGACTATAAGATTAAGTATGATCGCCGCAATGCCTATCATTGTCAGTACCACGCTCCAGCGCAGCATGACCACGAGATATATGACCATCATAAGTGTATTCATGATAAGCGGTGCGAGTGTATTGACAAGTGTCGCTGCGATAGATGCGTTGGTCCCCTGACGCTGGAGGATATCACCGGACAGGCGCTGAGAGAAGAAGTCCATCGGTAGTCTCAGGATCTTCCACATATATTCACTGCTCCCCACGACAGACATTTTGCCGTTGATTCTGAGAGAATATACGGACAGCATCCATCCGGCAGCTACCTGCACTGCCCCTATCAGGACCATCAGCCCAAGGAACGGATAAAGAAGTTCAAGGTTTTCCCTTGTCAGAAGGTGGTCTATAAAGAAGCGTGAAAAAGCAGGGTTGATTATTCCGAACAGACCGCCTGCAAGAGTAGTAAGCATCACGAAGATAAGTGCCGGGCCGGTGCCTTCAAGGCGGCTGCCCACATACTCAAGCATGCTTTTCTGCCTTCCCGACGGTTCAAAATCCGGGCCAGGAGTGACCTGGATACATATACCGGTAAAGGCCCGGTCGAGTTCCTCATATGTGACACGGAGGTTGCCCCTTGCCGGATCATTGATATATGCATACTTACCTCTGAATCCGGTCAGAACAACAAAGTGATTGAAATTCCAGTGAATGATGCACGGAAGTGTGACATCGCTGCGCAAAGCATCGGTCTCACAGCGGATACCCTGGGCATCAATACCATAACTCCTTGCTGCCTGGAGCATGTTTTTTGCATTGGAACCATTGCGTGAGACTCCGCAGTCACGCCTCACCTGTTCAAGCGGGACCCATTTATCGTAATAGGCCATGACCATGGCAAGTGCTGCTGCTCCGCATTCGAGAGCCTCCAGCTGCATGATGACCGGAACACGTCGGCGATGTCCTATTTTTGAGATGTTAGGATTGTTATCTGACATGAATAGATCCTCAATTGAACAGCAAACTGATTACCCGCGTCTTTTTAAAAATGACATGCACAGTGTAGCTTCCGTTTGCCAGGTCCGTTGGAGCTACAGCAAACAGCTCTCCCATGTCATCAGTACCCACGCTGCTTATCCTGCTTTCTGACTCGCCTGCAATGACGCTCATGCCGCCTTCAACATTTTCGGCGATCTGTTCATTGTCAAAATGAATATGCATGGTTCCGTTTTTCACCACCGCTGTACCGGTTGCGAAGCTATCAATGCTGGCAACGGAGCTCCATACCAGCATGCCTATAAGCATCAGGATGACCGCAATAAGAACCAGCCAGACTGAAGGTCTGGTCACATGGAGGTAATTGCTGAGATCTTCAGGTGATGAGATCGTCTCTATCGATTTTTCTCTGAATAATGAATCTTCCATATCAGTCCCCAATTCTTCCAACACCCTGAAAGGTTTCATGCGCATTATCAGACAAAAAAAGTTTATACTATAACATATCACAGTGTACGCTGCCCTGTCATCTTCTAGGACATTCGCTATCACCGAACATATTCATTTTATACCCGCATACTCCCTGTACATCTCTTCGTAGTAAAACTGCGGCCTGAACCATAGCGGCGAAGCATCATCCCACATCTCTCTGCAGCCAAGGCTGTTGATCTTTTCAATTACAGCGTCAGTATCATCATAGTCAACATCCCGTGCATAATACTTAACGAATGCGCGTGTGAGACCGCCATGCATAAGAAAGATCATGGTTGCCATAGCACCAAAGCGTGTCCGGATGTTCCTTCTGGAAGCGAATCGCCGCATCAAAGGTCTTCCTGTACAGACTCAGATTCAGCTGCTGGTTCCATTCATCAGGGATGTCCATCAGGTATTACCAGTACTATCAATTCAAATCACCCCTTATAACTGCGACAACATTTTCTGCTAATTCCGGCCGGAGCACTCCTCACATGGAGTTTTTCCCGTAAGATCCTTCTTGTAAGCACTATAAACACGGCTGCTGTTCTCCAGCACCGGGCAGTCTTTGGATTCATGATAGAATTCACCATCAACAGTGTAATACACCTTTTTCTCAAACGGTGAATGAAATGTTATTGTGCTTTTGGCTTTTTCATAGCAGGAAAAAGCCATTACAACAACAAGAATAATAACCGGACCTGAAAGCACTGCGTAAGCAATAACGGTACTTATGATGTCTGATAGTTTACGGTCTGTTTTTCTCATTTTTTTATATTCTCATTTTCTGCCATACCTTACAATACTTATCCTTTATTATAACAGCATAATCAATGCACAATAAATGCCCCGGAGTTATTCCGGGGCATTCGTTAGCAGTACGTACGCATCTTCTCTGTCTGCGTACTTCGTGCAACTCTTTCCAGATTATACCTCTTCGGTTACACCGGTATCGCGGCTCCACCTCTTATCCCAAAGAGCGATTATCTCTGCCCTCTTGGATTTACGCAGCATGTAGAGAGCGCTGATGAACAGTCCTGATTCTATAACGGTTATAAATGCAACGGACCAATCCGGGAGATTCATTCCGAGCATTGACAGTTTATCACCTGCGCTGAATGCCATAATGTCGTGCAGTGAATGGCCCAGTATGATAGTCCAGATATTACCTGTCCTTATATAAACAGCGCCGAGGAATACTCCCAAAAAGAAAGTCAACAGAGCCTGTTTAAGAACGTCCGGAAGACTCAACGTAACAATATTTGTTACGTGTGTCAGGGCAAATGCAGCTGCAGGAATTATTGCCATCAGGATTATCTTGTTTTCATCCTTCCACTGCCTTGCCAGATATGAGATGCCGACTTCGCGGAAAGCGACTTCCTCACCGGCTCCTGCCATTATTGCGGCAAGCAGTGACGAGATGCTGATAAGTCCGAACGGAAAGCCTTTAGATAAGTACCCAAAAGTACTGAATAAAAACACCCAGTATATGTAGAGCGGTATGAGCAGTCTGAAGGATTTGCCCCAGCTGCCGCTTTCCGGCTTCCACTTGTACTCAGGCGAGAAAAACCGGAACCATATGATCAGCGCCAATATACTTCCGATAATGGATCCGGCGCCTAACCCGGTTTTTTGATCTATGCCGATATGATTGCAAATAAGCGCAGTTACAGTTCCAAAAACAAATTCGATGAGTACGATGTTAAAGACGTGTATCATTTCTGCTACAATTTTAGCGGGAGGAGCATACGGTTTCAATCCAGGATTATGTATCAGATCTGCAGGCATGATATAATCAAAAAAATAAAAGGGTAGAGATATAAAAGGGGGAAAAATGGATATTCAATTCAGACTCGGGACGGTCGATGACGCCGGAATGATAGTTGGGCTCATAAATGAGCTTGCGGAATATGAGAAGCTGCCGGATAAGATCACAACGACAGAAGAAGACATCCGCACGGCAATAGCAAACAGAGACATAGAGACGCTGTTCGCGAGCTCTGACGGGAAAGACGTGGGATTTGCGATGTTCCTCGATAACTACGCGTCCATATTCGGCGCCAAAGGCATGTTCATTGAAAACCTATATGTCAGGCCCGAATACAGGGGCAACGGTATAGGCGAAGCCATGATGAGGGAGCTCTGCCGTATCGCGGTAAGCCGCGGATACAAGAAGGTCGAATGGCATTGCCTCGAGTGGAACGAGCCTGCAAACGAGCTGTATCTCAAACTGAACGCCACCCAGAAGAATGATTGGATATTCTACCGCCTGTTCGGAGAAACTCTTGAGGAACTCGGCAAAAGATAGCACGGGATCATTGTTCATTTTGAGTAAGGATCACATGATTCTTTTCATTATTCGCCAGTTTTTCCAGCTCTGAATATAAAGTAAACTGTTCGATAAGGGTTTTATAGGGACTTTTTCTGGGAAGCATAAGATACTGCGGTTCGCCATCCTGTACTGACAAAGCTGTCATAACGTCTGCATCCGCCATCACATTCATCAGTTCCAGACATTTTTCATATCGCTTTCCTTTTACACCTGCAGTGACAGCTGCGGCATCCACGTATAAACGCGGAATGTTTTCGCGGTCGCTGAAGCTTATTGCCTTGATTCCGGTCTGATCGAAGCGGCTGTTCAGCAGCCGCATGCTCTCGGAATATCCGATATAACCCTGACCGATCCCGGAGTCATATGCCATCGCAGCCTGAGTATCATCGTCCTTCTTGTGAGCATCATCCGCTAAGCGGTCGAGCAGCGACATGTATTCCTCTGCACTGCTGTCAATAGACGGATTCGCTTCTCCACGGATATCTGCAATAATCTCATATTTGTATTGAGGCCTGTTAAAGTCATTTTCTGAATTGATCACGAGAATCTTAGACTCGTCTGCCAGATCGGTAATATGTTCTGCAGAAGCAAGCACCTCACTGCCCCTGTCATAAATCAGGAAATTCCCGCACAGGAAAACAGGTATGCCATACAGTTTGTCCTGCACTGTAATGCCATCCAAAGCATATGGATAAATGTCTTCAGTCTCCTGTACTGCGCTTGCGTCGATCGCCTGGATCCAGCCGTCAGATATAAGCGTGTCAAGCATCACGGCATCGTACATGACTACGTCAATACCTTCCGGCATACCATCATAGTAACAGTCCCAGTCCGCACGAACCAGCTTGATGTCCGGTTCCAGCTCAGCCCAACGGGCTTCTATAATTTCCTGATAATACTCAACGTCAGGTATATACGGAAACACCGCATACGTCAGCGTATCAACGTGTTCACGGCCACAGGCTGAAGAGCATAGAACAATTACAAGTAATGTTATGGTTAAAATACATTTTTTCATACTTTCAAAACCATTGTTTTTTGAAATCCGGTAGGTGTAAATCATAAAAGGTGAATCAGGATCATATAGCAAACGGTCCCGGTCACGATCGACAGGTACATATTCCCGCGGATCCACTGAAGAACAATTACCAGAAGGCTTGCAATGATTTCAGGAATCCCGAAAGGATATTGGGCAAAAGAAGTTTCGCGAAGGCAGTATATAACAAGTACTGTCATTATGGCCGGGGGCAGAACTCTTCCCAGATAATGAACCATTTCAGGCAATGGCCTGTTGCCGAAAACAAGAAACGGAAAAGCCCTGAGAGTCCATGTTACAAGAGCTGTTACAGCTATGACCGCTATTGGATAAAATACACTATTCGTCATCTGAAACCTCCCCGGTCTCAATTGACCTTCGAAGAAGCATCAGCGACAAGAGACAGGCAATCAATGTCGGTATTATAAAATAATCTTTGCCGAGAAGAAGAAGGAATACCGCCGAGCAGACTACTGCCACAAAGAAAGGAAGCTTTGAACGCTGCTGACGCCATTGATTGACAACGACCACCAGGAAAAATGCTGTGGCAGAAAAGATTATACCTTCCATATCAAAATCAAGGAACTGCCCGGCACATGATCCCAGGAAACAGCCGAATACCCAATACATATGATCAAGAAAGGCAATCAGAAAAGCCGCCTTGTTTTTATCAAGTCCGGGGTCATACTGTACGGAGCATAACAGGGAATATGTTTCATCAGTAAGCGTGAGGATCATATAAGGTTTTTTCCATCCCATATTGCGGAATTGCTCAATAAATCCGATTCCATAAAACAAATGGCGCGCATTGATGAAAAAAGTCATTATCGCAATTGAAATCAGAGAAGCTCCGGACGTCATCATCGGAACCATCACTATCTGCATAGATCCGGCAAAAATGAAAAAAGCGGAAGCCGTGGACAGTAATATACCATAACCGGCATCGCTCATAAGAATACCGAAAGCAATGCCGATAAACAGATAAGTGAAGAAAATCGGTATAGTGTTTTTAATTGCGAAGCTGAGTTCTTTCATGCATAGAAGTATAACAAAACCTGGATGTGGATATCCAGCATATCCAGGATCCTCACAAATGTATCCTGTCCATCCGGACCTGTATCTATGAGCCGGCCTTTTTCATTTCTCCATTCGGCAAGCCCCTCTATAGTAATAGTTCATTTTGCTATTAAATACTGATATTAATTATTCTATTTAATAATAGCATAACCGATGCACAATAAATGCCCTGGAGTTATTCCAAGGCATTTGCTACCGGTGGAGATGAGAGGCGTCGCACATGCTTGAAAGCATTGCTAAAATCTTTCATTCCAAATACCTCCGCAAATTATAACTAATCAGTCTGTTGCCGACACGAGCATTACTACATATCTGTTCATGCTCTTGTCATAAATGCTCCAGCAACAAGCGCCATACCATTCGTGTCCGGCGTCAAATAAATCCGACCAGTCAGTTGTCCATTCATATATGTCAAGCGCACCTGTACCGTTTGGAAACAGAACCTCATTCACCTTTTTGAACTCTTCTGGCTTATTTCTTCTGCCGTGCACCGGTTCCATGACAGCATACCAGTAAGGGACTTTGGTTCCAAAGTTCTCGTCATTTGGTTTCCATTCGGCATCATAATAGACATTGCCATAATAATCGATCTTTACAATATTCGGACAATAGAAAAACTCATTTGGATCCAATGGGGTTGGTTGAGCCTTATCGATATCATAGACCAATGGGGACAACTTATCTGCTGCATCATCGCCACATCTTTCTCTGATGCTCTTAAGGTCCTCTATACTGTTTTCTGCCAGGCGGTCAAAGATAACTATCAAGGCCTCCCTGTGTGATTGCAGGCCTTCATAAGGCTTATCACTTTTTAATAGATGATAGTCAACCTCACCGACAAAATAGTATTCGTCATCCAAATCATACGGTCTTATAAAATCATAGAAAGTGTCTTTTGTTATTTCTTTCATATTAGATACCTTCGAATTGCGATTTAGCGATATCCATGATCGGCAAGATAATTGTCATTGCAGTATCCAAAAGTCTCTGCCATGTATTCAAGTATGTTATCAATGTGCAGCTCAGCTCTTTCAGATATTATAAGCTTATAGTTCATACTTTGCCCTCAAATCAGACAGCGAAGCTCTGGCATCTTTTGTTTTTTCCTCTTCAAATTGTTTTTCTGAAATCGCCAGCTCCTGATAAAACTCAAGCCTACGCAATTGTTCGTCATATGTCTCCATGCTCATTACTACAAGCTCTCCATAGCCATTCTTAGTTACAAAAATGGGTTCGTTGGTGCTGCGGCATAGTTCCGAGATGTTATTAGTGTTTTTAAGCTCTCTGATTGGAATGATTCTTGGCATTGTCGTCACCTCCGTGGCTGAATAATACCATAATTGTGGGATTTATAAAAGTCTTTTGTCTTCCTTCCCCTGCGTTTCATAGTAAATTGCAAAAGTAATTGTTGAGTTGAAGCAAAAATTTGAAGAAAAACCGTCGCGACTACTTTTGCAAAAGCAAAGTGCTGTGGTAGGCTGAAGCC
>CADCHO010000006.1 GCA_902801255.1 uncultured Eubacteriales bacterium
GTTTCTGTTGCACTTTCCCTACAGTTACCTGCGGCGGACGTTATCCGTCATCCATGCCCTGCGGAGCCCGGACTTTCCTCATGCATAAGCACGCGATCGTCTGGTCTGCCCAAAATACTGCTATATTATAATCATGTTAAAAAAGTTTTCAACTCGTTGACAGCTTTTTCTTCCAGGTTTATCAGGTAGTCGTGATCTTCCCTGATCTTTTTCAGAATATCCTTGTGTTCCCCTTCAGCAGTGCTGAGATTTGCTTCCTGCTCTTCAAGACTGCTGATCTTCCAACGTATCCTGTTCAGGGCAAGTCCCGGATCTGCATATATTATGCCTTCCGGATATTTCCAGCGGATATCATCTTCAGGGTAAACAGCTTCTCTGATTGTTTCTTCAGACGGCACAGCAGTGATTATCTCGCAGGCAAACTTGCCCTCTTCGGCCAGTCTCTCACTCTCAATGTCCCATCCATGAGTGTAAAGATAGTATCTTAATGTGCCGGAATGCTTTCTTGGCTGAAGGATGAGTCTCTTAAAGCTTTTTGTTTTTCTTTCATCATCCGCAAGGATGCTCCTGATAGTGTGTCCTCCCAGCCCTGCTATGATGAGTTCATCGACCTCTGCGGCTTCAATAGTATGAAGACCGTCACCTGTGCGGAAATCAGATTCGCTCACTCTGTCTTCAAGCTTGCACATAGCAAAGGTCTCTCTGGCCTTTGCAAGCGATCCATCGCTTATATCTGACATGATGACGTGCGGAGATTTGCCCTGTTTAATTAAAAGCATAGGGACGTATCCATGATCCGTCCCTATATCGGCGATGCTGTCACCGTCGATCACACTGTCTGCAAGTGCGTATATCCTTTTACTGAGTTTCATTACTCCAGGTAGTCGCGCAGTTTTTTGCTGCGGCTTGGGTGTCTGAGCTTGCGGAGAGCCTTCGCTTCGATCTGACGAATTCTTTCACGTGTTACATTGAACTCTCTTCCTACTTCTTCAAGTGTACGCGGACGGCCGTCATCAAGCCCGAATCTGAGTATCAGGACTTTCTTTTCTCTCTCGCTTAAAGTATCAAGAACTTCACGGAGCTGCTTCTGAAGCATCGAATATGCTGCTGCGTCAACAGGAGAAGGAATATCTTCATCAGGGATGAAGTCTCCCAGGTGGCTGTCTTCTTCTTCTCCGATCGGGGTCTCAAGCGATACAGGATCCTGACTGATCTTTTTGATCTCTCTTACTTTTTCTACGGAGATACCCATTTCCTTTGCTATCTCCTCACTGGTCGGTTCGCGTCCATACTCCTGCAGGAGCTGTCTTGAGATCCTTATCAGCTTGTTGATAGTCTCAACCATATGTACCGGAATACGTATTGTGCGGGCCTGATCAGCTATCGATCTTGTTATGGCCTGCCTGATCCACCATGTTGCATAAGTGGAGAACTTATAGCCCTTAGTGTAATCGAATTTCTCAACAGCCTTGATAAGGCCCAGATTTCCTTCCTGTATGAGATCGAGGAATGAAAGACCTCTGTTGAGATATCTGCGTGCGATACTTACTACGAGCCTGAGGTTGGACTCGCAAAGTTTCTTCTTTGCCTCTTCGTCGCCCTGCTCGATCCTGATGGCAAGCTCTCTTTCTTCATCAGCAGTGAGCAGAGGCACCTTGCCGATCTCTTTAAAATACATCCTTACCGGATCGTCTGTAGGGATGTTTTTCGCAGCATCACTGACTTCTATTTCTCCGGACGATTTAATAATGACTCCGCTCTTCTTTTCGTCCTCTTCGTCGTTGAGAAGATCGTCTTCTTCCAGTTCCAGTTCAAGGATCTCATCGTCATCTACATCATCGTCCTCAAGCTCGTTTACATCCGGTTCTCTTGTTTCAATAATGCTGACGTTTTTGCTCTCGACAAGATCATATATCTCTTCAAGAGCATCCTTGTCAAAGTTGGAATCAGCGATCAGGGCGTTGATCTCACTGTATGTGATCTCATTGCCTGTCATCTTTGCGGCTTCGACTATAGCGCTGGCTGCTTCTTCTGTTTTTGAAATCTCAAACTGCTCATCGCTGTCATCACCGACGTAGATGTCATTAAACTCATTGATTTTTCTTTTGTTCTTTTCAGGCATTCCTATCCTCCGTTTATTAGGTCTCAGTCCCTTTAGATAATGGTTCTCATAACTTCTGAAAAACATTGTCATTCAGAGAGAATCTCATTGATGAGTGAATCCAGTTCCACAAGCCTTGCCACAAGTCTTTCGATTTCATCGGTCCTTCCCATCTTCTCGGCTACCGCTATGTTGTTTGTGACTTCGGCTTTTTCATCCCGGTATTTACCGGCCAGGTACCCTGCCTTCGTTTCTTTGTAAAAGGCCTCATCATCGGGACCTATTTGTATGGATCCAAGCTGTCTTGTGAATTCAGCTTCCTCATCAGGATCAAGCGCTTCGGATATCATTTCCTTTGTTATCCCGCGGATCGCCGTCTGCGTATCATTGCAGAGCGATTCTTCTACGAGCAATATTTTATCCGCAAGCGCGCTTCCGAAAACTATGCCGTCTTCACGAAAACGCTTGATATATCTTGGATCATGCATCGCAAGAATCACGAAAGCCATCTCGAAACGTTCATAATAGCCTTTATTGCCGGCTTTTCTGGCCGAATCTCTGACAGCACGCTCATTTCCTGCACTACTGATTCTATTGTTTACCGTTTTAATATTATCGCCACCTGCTCTCACGGCCATGTTTATGGCACTTTCAGAAATTCCGAATTCCTGTGAGAGTTTGCGTACATATATATCCTGTTCTACCGGCCCCAGATCTCTGAGTATAGGCACCACTCTGTCTATATAGTCAAGTATGTCTCTGTCATTCCGGAAATCAAATCCCCGTCTTGCAAGCCTAAGCTTGTAATCGGTCGCAGGCACGGCATTGTCAGCAAGCCTTAGGAATGCTTCCTTTCCGTGTGCTCTTACAAAATCATCCGGGTCCTTGCCATCTGTGACATTCATCACTCTAGGCTTACCGCCTGCTGCATTAATGACATCGATCCCTCTCAAAGCAGCATTGATGCCGGCAGCGTCCGAATCATATGAAAGGACTATGTTCTTTGAATATCTGCAGAGAAGTCTGGCCTGGTTGATCGTTAATGCCGTACCAAGGGATGCAGCTACATTCCGTATGCCATTCTGATACAGGGATATCATATCCATATATCCTTCAACAATAATTGCCCGCTGTTCCCTGTCAATCTCTTTTTTTGTCAGATTCAGTCCAAACAGGTTGTTCTTCTTAAGGAAAATTTCACTCTCCGGTGAATTGAGATACTTTGGCTTGTAATCACCGATAGCACGTCCCCCGAAGCCGATTACCTTATCCTGTGTGCTTATGATAGGAAACATCACTCTGTCGCGGAACTTGTCGTAAAGACCATCCTTGCCCTTGTTTGCCAGCCCCAGCTTAAGCATGTCATCATCGGATACACCTTCGTTTCGAAGATGATCTACAAGAGCATGCCCTGAAGCAGGAGCATATCCGAGGCCAAAAGCAGTGATAGTCTCCTTGCTGAGCCCCCTCTTTTTCAGATATGCAAGGCCTTTGTTGCCCCTCGTTCCCAGGGAGTTGTAAAAGAATCTGGCAGCCTTTGCGTTTATGCCGTGGTATTTGTCATAATCGATCTTCGGACCGCTGCTGCGCCTTTCCGGCAGCTTTATTCCATTTTCTGCAGCAAGCTTCTCAACTGCCTCAACGAAAGGCAGCTTGTAATACTCCTGAACAAATCCGATCACATCACCGGATTTTCCGCATCCGAAGCAGTGGTAAAACTGCTTGCCCTCATTAACACTGAACGAAGGCGTTTTTTCAGAGTGGAACGGGCATAGTCCCATATAGTTTGAACCGGACTTTTTAAGTGTAACCTCACGTCCTATTATGTCAACTATATTAAGCTGAGCTTTCAGTTCATCTGTAAAGTTGTCATAAGCCATGGATCACAATTGCCTCCAGCCCTGCGGAACGAACAGCTTTTCGTAGAGATTAAGGGCATATCTGTCAGTCATTCCCGAAATGAGGTCTTTTACAGCAACCTCCGTGCCCTCTTCCTGTTCTATCTGCTTATATACACCGGGTATCTCATCGGAATGATCTATGTAATATTTGTAAAGAGAGCTTATTATTCTCTCAACTTTATCAAGGTCGGAAACACCTCTGACCTCGGTCGAGTTATAGACATTTCTGAACATGAATGCCCTGAGCCTTCCGAGTGAATCCGAAAATTCCTCAGATAAGGATATCTTTTCTTTGCCTTCACTGTTCTTGCAAAGGTCGATGATCAGATTGTTGATCCTGTCTGAGTGAGTGCTGCCCAATATCTCTATCTCGCGCTGAGGGAGCTGTTCAAAGGTGATGACTCCGCTCCTGATGGCATCATCGATATCGTGATTGACATATGCTATACGGTCGCAGATCTTTACTACCTGTCCTTCAAGAGTCATAGGTGTGACACTTCCTCTGTGATTGAGAATGCCGTCTCTTACTTCATATGTAAGGTTAAGACCTCTTCTTCTGGAAGTATCCTCAATGAGATCAACAGTCCTGAGGCTTTGTTCATTGTGGACAAAGCCGCCCGGATGGATCTTATTGAGCACTTTCTCACCGACATGTCCGAATGGAGTATGGCCAAGATCGTGGCCAAGCGCAATCGCCTCTGTCAGATCCTCGTTGTAGGCTAAGATCCTCGCAACAGTACGTGCTATCTGCGATACCTCAAGAGTATGAGTCAGACGTGTTCTGTAGTGATCACCCTCCGGAGCAAGAAAGACCTGCGTCTTATGTATCAGTCTTCTGAAGGCCTTTGAATGTACTATACGGTCCCTGTCTCTCTGAAAGTCAGTTCTGTATTCACACTGTTCCTCATCGAAACGTCTGCCTTTGGATTCTGCCGCCTTGCATGCGAGAGGAGAAAGAAGCTCGTATTCCCTTTTCTCGATCGCCTCTCTGTTATTCATTGTCCGGTCCGTTCTCTGTTATGTATGAAGAGCCGATCATATCGGCTATCCTGACATCGAATCCGTCGATATCGTAATCAAGAGCGAGCCTGAAATCGTAGTCGGCATCCTCACCCAGAAGCTTTGCAGCTGCTATATCGAATCTCGCATCTCTTACGCTTGCTTCCTCTCCTGTCAGTCTGTTGAATGCGTTGAGATCGTGCACATACCACTTGCGGAACTTCGATATCTCTGAAGCCAGAGCATCTATGTCTGCATCGCTCATATCATCCATTATTAGTCCGTCAAAGACCCTTCCCATGGATTCAACCATCACATACAGATCTGTCTCATGGTCAGGAAGATGGTCGAGAAAGCTGTCAAAATATGAGTTCATGTGTTCAGCCAGCTTTTCTCTGTCTACATTGCGTATGAGATCCTTGATAAGGTTTTCTTCTATGAATTCGTCCTCTTCAAGAAGAGCTGACAGATTCTCAAAATACTGAAACTCATCTGCAGAATCTATATCAAGAATGCGATAAAGTCTTATCTTGTCCATTTATAATTCAAATACGTTGATTCTAGTGCTATAATAGTTTTATTGACAGAGCAATATTGCTCAAATTCCATATTCTGACAGATTATTATAGCATACGGAGAGTGCAAAATGAAGATATACGTGTTCTGTAATCAAAAGGACACTTACAATGATTTCTTGCCACTGGTCAAGGAATTCGGCTATGAAACAGCAGAAGAATTTACAGGAAACGAGGACCTGCTTGCCTGCATCGGAGGCGACGGCACATTCCTCAGTTTCGTACACAAATGTGGTTTCCCGAGTGTGCCTATCATCGGTATCAACACAGGACATCTCGGTTTCTTTCAGGAAGCTCTTCCGACAAATCTGCGGGAAACCATGGAATATATCTCTAAGGGAGAATATCAGCTTCAGAACATAAGCCCGGTCCAGGCAAAAATAGTCACACGCAGAGGAGAATTCCTTCGCACCGGACTTAACGAAATAGTTGTCAGAGGTCCTTATTCGCACGCTTCACACTATGAAGTTTCCATCGACAACACAAAGATACAGGATTTCTCCGGTGATGGCATAATCATATCCACACCTGTAGGTTCGACTGCATATAATTACTCTCTCGGCGGATCGCTTATATCTCCTGAGCTCGACGTGCTTCAGCTTACGCCTATCGCGCCTATGAATACAAGCGCTTACCGCTGCTTCAAATCGAGCCTTATTCTTCCGTCCCGTGAGATCATCACCATATCCGGCACCGGAAGATGTGAAGGCGGCACGGTCCTTGTATCTTTTGACGGCCGTACTCATGAGTTCGGAGGCGTACTGAGGATGGAGATCACCCGTTCAGATAAGGAGATCCATCTCATTCGTACAAAAGCTTACGACCATTGGGGCAAGCTTTCGAGCAAGCTTCTGTAGCGTAAGTCGTTATTGCATATCAACCAAAACAGCGCTTATACAGCGCTGTTTTTTAATTTTTCTATTGCTGTTCTGATATCGTCAGGAAGGCCTGTCATGAAGCGTACCCTTTCCTTCGTCATCGGATGGTAGAATTCAATATAGTAAGCATGCAGTGCCTGCCGCTGTATCAGCTGCGTGTGTCCGCCATAAAGAACATCTCCTGTGATGATGTGTCCGATATGTGAAAGGTGCACGCGTATCTGATGCGTACGTCCGGTATGGAGTATGACCTCGACCAGCGTATAAGCACCGTACTCTTCGGAGTCATATCGTTCGAGCACATTCACTTCACTCAGGGCATTCTTCCCGCCTTCGTACATTACCTCGCGGCGTATGGATACCTCATCCGGCCTTCCTACAGGAAGGTTTATTTCAAAGTGATCCTCTTCGACGTTTCCTTCTACAAGTGCATAATACTTTTTTACAACAGTATTGCGTCTCATCTGTGATGAAAGCTCGTTCTGCGCATTAGCATTTTTTGCAACTATTATAATCCCGGAAGTGTCCATATCGATACGATTGGCAAATCTGACTTTGAACGACTGTCCGCTGTCGATCATGTATTTCATCACACCGTTTGCGATGGTATGCTGCGGGTGGCCTTTTGTAGGATGTACTATTACACCCGGCTGCTTGTTCACAAGGATCAGATCGTCATCTTCATAGATTATGTCAAGCGGGATGTCCTCAGGCTCAAAGTCACTTGTTTCGTCCGGCAGCCTTACGCCAATGATATCACCGACCCCGGGCTTTATATAACCCGGAGTCGGTGTTCCATTCAGATCTACCAGCGACTGATATTTCATCTTTGTTCTGAACCTGGCGGAAAACTTATAATTCTTCCTGAGGATCTGATTGATGGTCAGCCCTGATTCTTCAGTTGTTACTGTATGTTCGTATTTTGCCATTCCCTAACGGAGCTGTGCGCCGCACTTTTTGCCGAGCACTTTTATGATTCCGTTCATCTTCTTTTCTATCTGCTTAGAAGTCATTGTAGAGTCATCGTTTCCGATCTTGAGGCTCAGCATGATCGACTTCTTTCCTGCAGGGATCTGCTTACCGCGATATTCCTCAACGAATTTCAGATCCTTTACCATATACTTGATTGCTTCACTGATTTCCGCCCATGTCATCGACTCATCCACGAGGAGCGAAAGATCCTGCTCCACAAGCGGATACTGCGGCAGATGTTTGAATTCATTTGTCCTTGATGGATATGGATCAAGCATTGCAGTATCGATTTCGAATGCGGCAGCGCTGATGAGCTTTACTCCTGATTCAGTAAGAGCCTGTACCGAGATAAGTCCGATGGAGCCGATTATCTTACCTTCTTCGATTACGTTGAGCCATACTTTTTCATCAGCCCACGAAGGCTTGGATTTCTGTTTGAACGTGAAAGGCTTGAAGTGGCAGTATCCCGGCATGCTTTCGATGACGCCTTTCGCCTTAAAGAAGAGCGTTCTTGCGTCTTTGCCTGCAAATGCACCGCTCAGAAGGTTTTTGTGTACCGGAAGCACTTCATCAGCGCTCGATGGACTGTATTCCCCTTTTTCAAATACCTGAGCAGCTTCAAATACGCCGAACTCATCGAAATATCTGTGGTTCTTCTCGATGGTCTCGAGCATTCCCGGTATCAGAGATGATCTGAGGAAGCCGAGTTCCGGTGCCGGAGGTGTTGCGAGTCTTACAGACTTTTCGGTATCAACACCTGCAGCGCGGATGTATTTCTCATCGATCCACGGATAAGTAAATATTTCGTTCATTCCGCATCTGAAAGCAAGGTACTCTCTGAGTCTTCTGGCGAGATCCATATCTACCTGATGAATAGCTTCATCAAACTTCACAGGCAATGGCTGCTTCTTGAAATATTCATAGCCGATAAGCCTTGCTATGTCGCCGAGGATATCATCGTGTATGGATACATCCCCTGTCGATCTCCATGTAGGGGCTTTGCAGTGGTATGTTCCGTCTTCGAACTCCACTTCATATCCGAGTCTGTTGAGAATGTCTTCGATCTCGGATCTCTCGATTACTTCTCCGAGTCTTCTGTCGAGGAAATCCTGAGTGATATCGATAACAGCCTTCTCAGTCTTTACAGGATAATTATCCATGAAAGCAGAGATGACGCATTCAGGATATATCTCTTTGAACAGAGAAAGTGCCATTGTAACGCCAAGGCCTGCTCTCTGTGTATCGATGCCTTTCTCATATCTGAGAGCAGCATCTGTTTTCTCATTGAAGTATGCTGTAGTGCGTCTGATGCCCGGTGCCGGGAAAACAGCGCATTCCAGAATCACTGATGTTGTGGTATCAAGTACGGAGTCATCTTTTCCGCCTTTGATGCCTGCAAGGTTAAGCGGCTTTTTGGTGTCGCAGATGACCAGATGGTCATGTGTGAGCTCAAGATCCTTTTCGTCGAGAAGAACCAGCTTTTCGCCGTCTTCAGCGAGTCTTACGACGATCTTATCTCCCTCAACATGCGTGCTGTCATAAGCATGCTGCGGTGAACCAACAGCGAGCATAACGAAATTGGTGATATCAACGAGAGCGTTGATAGGTCTCATTCCTGCGTTTGTTATGAGAGTCTTCATCCATGCAGGAGATTCCTTTACGCAGACATTATCTATCTTAGTTGCAATGAATCTGTTGCATCTGTCAGGCTCCTCGATGACCACCGGATACTCAGGCAGTCCTTCAGGAAGTTCTTCTCTGAGTTCGTTGAACGGAACCTTGTAGATCGCTGCAAGCTCTCTGGCAACGCCAAAGTGTCCCCAAAGATCAGGCCTGTTGGAAAGCGATTTGTTGTCGACTTCGAGGATCACGTCATCAAGTCCTGCAGCAGCCGCAACACACTGTCCGACTTCACATTCAACTCCGAGTTCAGTAAAGTCAACGATTTCTCTTTCGTCCTTTGGCGGATAAATATCAGCAAGATAGACTTCTGTGGAGCCGCAGATCATTCCGTATGACGAAACGCCTCTGAGCTTAGTCTCCTTGAGTTTTACCGGTTCGCCTTCACCGTGCCATACTACTTCTGAGCCCGGTTTTGCCACGCAGACCTTGTGGCCTGCTGTAAGATTGCTTCCTCCGCATACGATCTGCTTGAGTTCGTCTTCACCGACATCTACAATACAGACCTTTAGCGCATCTGCATTCGGATGAGCTTTAACTTCCTTGATTTCTCCTACAACTATGTCATGGAACTTTGCTGCAGTATCTATAACATCCTCTACCTCTACAGTTCTCATTGTGAGGTCGTATGCAATCTGATCATATGTAAGATCAGCAGGCAGATCGACATATCTGCTGATGAATTTCATCGAAATATTCATATCTTACCTCCTTCTTTACTTGAACTGCTTGAGGAATCTCAGGTCAGCACTGTGGAACAGTCTTACATCGTCAACACCGTAGCGCATCATTACCATTCTGTCGAGACCGATGTTTGTATAGAAACCGGTCCAGACATCAGGGTCGAGATTTGCTGCTCTGAGTACGTTCGGATGGATGACTCCGCCCGGCATTACTTCTATCCAGCCTGCATGGTTGCATGCCTTGCAGCCCTTTCCTCCGCAGAGAAGGCATTCCATGTCTATCTCATATCCTGGTTCTGTGAACGGGAAGAATCCTTCTCTCATCCTTACGTTCACCTTGCGGCCGAACACCTTCTCAAGGATGGCTTCGATCATTACACGACCTGAGCTGAATGATATGTCCTTATCAACGATAAGTGCCTCGTACTGGAAGAAAGCTCTCTCGTGACGTGCGTCTGTCGTTTCATTTCTGTAAACTCTGCCCGGATATACGAATCTTGCAGGTGCACCGTGCTCAAGAAGATATCTTACGGATCCGCCTGTCAGATGAGGGCGGAGGCAAAGTCTGTCGCTTCCACTTTTATCTTCAGTCCCTTCGAGCCAGTATGTATCCATCGAAGCTCTTGCAGGATGATCGGCAGCAAAGTTAAGATTATCAAAGGCGTATTTCTCACTCGAGATATCGTCTTCAATGTATATTTCAAAGCCAAGTGATCTAAAGGCATCATTAAGGTCATAGCACATCTGGGTTATAGGATGAAGCGCCCCTCCGCTCACCTCTAATCCCGGAAGTGTAAGGTCGATCTCTCCTTCTACTGCTGATGCTCCCGCAATCAGCTCTTCCTGACGGATCTGGATCTTTTCAGCAAAGAGGTTCTTTACCTCATTTGCTTTCATTCCGACGGATTTGCGCATATCAGGATCGAGTCCGCCAAGACTCTTGAGAACTTCCTGCAGTGAGCTCTTTTTACCAGTAAGCTCCTTTCGTACAGCCTCAAGCATGGCCGGATCCGTTGACTCAGCTATACGCCTGAATCCTTCCTCACGGATCTTCTCCAGCTTTTCCAACATTTTCTTACCCTCCTTAGCTTTGTATCTGAAACTTTTTAATTAATTATCTTACCATACCCTTGCCGGTATATATTTTTGCTTCTTCTTCTCCCCTGAGTACTCTGAGAGCTCCGGCACACATGGCCTCCTGCTCCACTTCGTTTTCATAAACGTAAATAGGAGCGATCCATCCTGTGTACTCTCTTATATTTTTTATAAGTTCACGGAAGCGGGTATATCGGCCGGTGATCAGGATACCATCGACCTTGCCCTTCAGGACAACAGCCATGGAACCGATGTATTTTGCAATATTATAGCAAAGTGCTTCCCATATCAGTCTGGCATCGTCGTCACCGTCCAGAACTCTCATATACACCTCATCAGCGTCTGAAGTTCCGAAATGTGAGACGAATCCCCCTGTACCCGTGCACAGATGACGCATTTCATCAACTGTATGATCCTTGAAGTAATCCAGCACTTCCATGAGAGGGAGCGATCCGGTACGTGTAGCAGTGAAAGGTCCCTCTCCTCCGGCGCCCTGATTGCAGTCGATCTGTTTGCCGTTCTTCTGTGCAGCTATTGTTATGCCTCCGTCTATATGAGCTACGATGAGGCTCGACTTTTTATAATCCATGCCATGGATCTTGCAGTGTTTCATCGCTGTTCCTCTCAGGTTGAGAGCGTGCGACTCCGCCCTGCGCTCAAGGCCCTTTACTCCGGTGACTCTGGCTACATCCGTGTATTCATCCACACAGATCGGATCTACCATAAACAGCCTTCCGCCGTACTGCTGCTGCATCTCATAAGCAAGCTGCACACCGAGGATGGACGGATGGATTGTTCTGCCTACATTATTCCTGATGTCATTCAGAAGCAGATCATTTACTTCGAAAGTACCGCTCGGTACAGGATAGCATCCGCCGCCTCTTCCTACGAAAGCATCGATATTATCAAGCTCGATATCGTTATTTTCGACGAAATCCCTGATGACATTCATCCTGTACTCGAACTGGTCATTCGGCATAGGGAACGAGTTGAGAACATCAGCGTCATGTGTTACCGATGTCTGCAGGATCTTGATATTGTTTTCAAACAGTGCGAGCTTTGTCGAGGTTGAACCCGGATTGATCACAAATATGCGGAATCTGTTGTTTTTCATAAGCTACCTTTTCTGCCTGATCAGTTAATAAATAACGGCGGCCTTTCTGCAGAGCCGCCGTTTATGTTTCGGATACAGGCTTGCTCTGCAGTCATACACTAAAAGATTCCTCCGAACTTCATAAAGAACGGAGCAAAAACGAGTGTTACTGCCAGCATCAGCTTTACTATAGTGCCGAGTGTCTCGGTCGCCATTCTGTCAAAGTATTTACCGGCATTGTTGAACGCGAAAATTACACACATGCCCGTGACTGATGCGGCACACGAAAATGATATAAGCCCATTAATGCCTCCTGCAGCGCCTGCTGCAAGCGGAACGATTATCGATATTATGAATAGCGGTGCAATGCCTCTAAGAGAAGTTATACGCTTTTCAGGGTCATATGAATCACCAAGTCTGGCTCCGAGCACCTGGCTTGTTAACCTTATTGATCTTATGATGAATCCTGCACATACGAAAACGCCTACTGCTCCTATCGTAATGCCTGTGAATACAGGAGTACTCAGAAGATTTATTGCAGGGTTGTTTGCAACAACCGAAAGAGCTGTATACATTGCGACCAGAGTCACATATGCCGCTACTCCCGAATAGGTCTTTCCTACTGAGTCAGCTGTAACAGAAGCAGTCAGGAGTACATCAGCAGGAGTTGGACTCTCAGCGTCAGGATCACATACCGAAGCTATCTCCGAAGCGCTTGCTGTATTGATTGAAAAACCCCTTACAGCTGAATTGACAGCTGCCATTGAATTAATTCCGATTGCAGCAAGAGCTATACCATAGAAGTTCGCAAAATTATATGCAAGTATCATAGCTGCCGTCGTAAGGATCGCAGGTATCATTACCGAGATCATTCCGATTGACAGACTATAGATCATTGACTGGCTCACGCCGGTCTTTTTTACATCAGGCAGGAAACGTTTGAAAACGACTCCGTCTATTGAATATGCCTTTGATGCTTCTCCTGAAATCAGCGCAGCAAGTATACCCAAAATTGCGCATACCCCGTACACATACGACTGAAGCAAGTCATTACTGAAGTAGATAGCAGCTGCTGCGATAAGTATAGCAGCAATGAAATTTCCTATCGTAAGGTCTGCAGCCGGTCTTTTAATGACGTATCCCCGGTATGTCATTATTCCTATGATGGATGCCACTATTCCGGCTGCAAATATTATCAGCGGATATCTGGCGGCTGATGTAGCTGTGAATGTAGACATTACACCCGATGTATCAACAGCTACCTCGGAAAGCAGTGCTGCAGAGCATGCGGACAGGATGTAAGTTTCCACATGATCCGCTCCGCTTCCTATGAACATTCCGGTATAGTCAGTGAAATCATCGCCCTTGGCTGTAAGAGCATATGCGCCGGAGAATGCGGTTCCCGAAAGGCCTATGAGCAAAGATACTATTGAGGCCCCCAGGGCAAAACTGGCAACAAGATCAACCAGCTGCCCTCTTTTGAGGAAGAAGAATAATACGCCTAATCCGACAAGCGCAATTGAAGAAACGCTGAGGCCCATCACAGAGGCGGACCTGTAAGCCGTCTTGAGCGCGGTTCTGATATCTCCCGAAACTGCTGTAGAAGAAGATGATATGCTTCCGGTTACTACAGTAGCAGCTCCGGTAACGACAGAAACAAAGCAAAGAGCCGCTCCCCCTAAGAAGACAGCGGCATTCAGGTGCCCAACAAATACAAACAGAACTGCGGCAAGAAGCGCAAGTACTATAATAAGCGGCACATATTGAATTGACCAGAATTCTGAATTTCTGCTTTTGACTTCAGCGTATGTTTCAGCTGAAGTCTCGTTTCTGACTATGCGGCTCCTGAGCCAGGTCTCCAGAGAGATCGCGGCCAGAAGTCCTATCAGAGCGCAGATCAGCGTTAAAATCTTGAGCATTTATGATCTCCGGCTACGTTATCAGTAAATTAGTTGAAAATAGCAACAATTGCCAGTGATACGACGATATATATAATTGCACAGACAGTTGTGATCTTTGCAAGAAGTGCGTCATATCCCTTGCTCTTTCTCTTGCCGAAGAGCTGCTCTGCTCCGCCTGCGATCGAACCCGAAAGTCCGTCACTCTTACTTGTCTGAAGAAGAATGCTCACGATGAGCACCAGGCTTGAGATCAAAAGGATTACCATTAAAGCGGTATGCATTGTGTCCTCCAAAAAGTTAATTGAAATATAAGACGCCCGGATAAATATCCGAACGTCTAAAAATAACATAATCAATGACTGCGTGTCAAATGATATAGCTTACTTTTACAGTGAAGCAGCTGCTTCTGCTATAGCAGCGAAGTCATCAGCCTTAAGGCTTGCTCCTCCGATAAGTCCGCCGTTGATGTCAGGCTTCTCAAGGAGTTCCTTTGCATTGGAAGGTTTCATTGATCCGCCGTAGAGGATGAGCATTTCGTTTCCGGTTTCGTTATCATAGATACCCGAAACGACTCCTCTGATGAATGCGCACATATCTTCAGCCTGCTCAGGAGTAGCTGTCTTTCCTGTGCCGATAGCCCAGATAGGCTCATAAGCGATTACAACTTTTGCAGCGTCAGCAGCCGGAATGTCTGCAAAGTCTGCGATGACCTGACCTGCAACAAATGTCTGCTCTCCGCCCTGCTCTCTTACTTCCAGGGATTCACCAACGCAGAGAATCGGAGTGATGCCTGCTTCAATAAGAACTTTGAGTTTCTTATTAACAGTCTCATCTGTCTCAGCAAAGTACTCTCTTCTCTCAGAATGTCCGATAACGCAGTATCCGACGCCGAACTCCTGAAGCATTGCTACAGAAACCTCACCTGTGAAAGCACCCTTTGGCTCAAAATGTACGTTCTGAGCACCGAATCCGATGCCGGATCCCTCAAAAGCCTTGCCGAGTTTCTCGATGGCAGTAAATGGTGCAAGCACGCATACATCCTTAGCATTCGGGAGATTCTTTGCCTTGAGCTCTTCAGCAAAAGCAACAGCTTCAGCTGAGGTCTTGTTCATTTTCCAGTTTCCTGCGATCAAAAATTTCTTCATGATGTTTCCCCTCTCTTATTTATCATCAATTACTGCGATTCCCGGGAGTTCTTTTCCTTCAAGGAACTCAAGGCTTGCGCCTCCTCCGGTGCTGATATGTGTCATTTTATCTGCTACTCCGAATTTTGCTACCGCTGCAGCGCTGTCTCCGCCGCCTATGACAGTTGTAGCATCGATCTCTGCCAGGCAGTCTGCAATAGCTTTTGTACCTACTGCAAAATTGTCCATTTCGAACACGCCCATAGGACCGTTCCATACTACAGTCTTTACAGTTTTAAGAGTATCGGTGTAAAGCTTGATCGTTGCAGGTCCGATATCGAGACCCATCTTGTCATCAGGGATCTCATCCACGTCGTATACGCCATATGGCGAATCGTTAGCGAATTCATCAGCAGCTACAACGTCGACAGGGAGCATGAAATTAACACCCTTTTCTGCTGCTTTCTTGAGGATCTCTCCTGCAAGTTCAAGGCCTTCCTCGTCAAGAAGTGATTTGCCGATGGAGTAGCCCTGTGACTTGAAGAATGTATATGCCATTCCGCCTCCGATGATGAGGATGTCTACCTTGTCGAGCAAGTTTGTGATTACAGGGATCTTATCCTTGACCTTTGCGCCGCCCATGATCGCAGCAAACGGTCTCTGCGGATTGTTGACAGCTTCGCCGAGGAATTTGAGTTCCTTCTCAATAAGGAAACCGGATACTGCAGGGATATAATCTGCTATTCCTGCTGTTGAAGAGTGTGCTCTGTGTGCTGAACCGAAAGCGTCCTGAACGAAGATATCTCCGAGCTCAGAAAGTTCCTTTGCGAATTCAGGATCATTCTTTGTTTCTCCGGCTTTATATCTCACGTTCTCGATGAGAAGCATCTCACCCGGTTTGAGATCCTTTGCCGCAGCTTTTACGTTATCGTCCACAACTACATCGGAAGGAACGAACTTGACTTCCTTTCCGGTAAGCTCAGCAAGTCTTTTTGCAACAGGTGCAAGGCTGAACTCAGGCTTTGGCTCACCCTTAGGTCTGCCCAGATGTGACATGAGTACTACAGAAGCTCCATTCTCGAGAAGATACTCAATGCTCGGAAGGGCTGCCCTGATGCGGATGTCATCGGTGATTTTGTCGCCGTCGAGAGGAACATTGAAGTCGCATCTCATTACTGCTTGCTTGCCGGCCCAGTCGATGTCTTTAATAGTCTTTTTCATATATGACTCTCCTTTTTTTGTTACAGGAAACACTATCGTTTTGTGCGGCAGGAATTTGCCATTAAAAAGCTTATCCTATCCGTTTAATTTTATCAAAATGCTATGCACGTTTAAAGAGCTAAATAATTACTGTTGTCTTTATCACACGCCCAGGTCCACATCTATCACGCTGCCCGCTCTTGTTTTTGTCACCTTTATCTGTTGAGGAATGTTTTCCTTAAGTTCTTCTCTATGGCTGATGATCCCGACAAGTTTGTTAGTACTTGACAGATTCAGCAATATGTCCATTGCATTTTCAATGGATTTCCGGTCAAGTGTGCCGAACCCCTCATCGATGAACAGCGCATCCATCTGGATTCCGCCGACATTGGTTGAAACGGTATCAGAAAGGCCAAGAGCAAGGCTCAATGACGCTTTGAAACTCTCTCCTCCTGAAAGATTACCGACAGGTCTCTTATGTCCTGTATGGTTATCCAACACTTCAAGGTCAAGGAATGTATTGCTTCTTTTCCCCAGCGAATCTTCCTGTCTGAACAGTTCGAACTGCCCATCGCTCATTGGAAGCAGTCTTTTGTTGGCAGCGTGTATGATTCCATCGAATCCTGTTGCCTGAATGTATTGTTCAAGCGTTATCTTACCGTTCCTTGTCTGTCCCCTCACAAGGTCATACAACGTCTTCATTATAGTGTTGTTCTTTGTGGCAGATTCCAGCTTCTCTATCTGATTCTCTATATTTGTCTTCTTATCAGAATTCGTTGTTATCCTGAGATCTATTTCTGTCTTTCTGCTTCTTGATGCGTTTACTATATCCCGTTGCCCGTCTACCTCTTTATTCAGCACATCAACATCTGTAAGAATTTTGCCTTCTGCATCTTTCTTTGCCTGAATCAGCTGCGTTTTATTTAGTTCAACAGCAGTCTCATAACCCTTGATTTCCTCATCAGCTGCCTCGATTGCCTCATCTGAAACGATAAACAGCTTCATCGTCTCGATATCATCAAACCCATATTCCTTCAGTTTGTTATAAAGGTTGTCCTCAAACTCATTTTCATCTTTCTGCAAACGCTCCAGACTCTCCTCAAGGGTTGCGATCGAAGCCTTCTTTTCTGCAACTGCAGTTTCTGCGGCATTTTTCTTTTCGTCTGCTGCTTTTATATTATTGATCAGTTCTTTTGCTTTTTCTTCTGCTTCCTTTTTCCTTTCATCTGCCTTTTCCCAGGTATCAAAAGCAAGTTCACCTATGTTTTTGAGGGAAGTGTTCGCTTCTGTCAGCTTTATTGACACATTCTGCAATTCCTCTGTAATCGACTTCTTTTGTTCATTTACTGAATCGGCATCCTCCCCCTGAGCCTTCTCCAGCAGTGTTCGGGTCTCCTCCAAAATCGTACAGTCGTTCTCTACCTGAGATCGTCTCTCCTCATTATCGGCGATGAGCTGTTCAACACTGACTTTTGTTTTTTCTGCAGCCTTTAAAATTTCATCTACATCATCCGAATCCGCACTTACTGTAATAAATTCATTGTTGAAACACTTCGACGCGGCTTCTCTGATATTATCTTCTGCACCTTTCAATGCGGTTCTTTCTGCTGTTACATTCTGCAGTGCAGTATTTTTTGATTCAAGAGCATCATTCTCTTTTTTCTTAAGCTGATTGAGTTTCTCCTCAGTAACACTGTCTTCCGGCAGGATCGCCGGTTCCGGGTGATGTGTTGATCCGCAGACAGGACACTTTTTCCCTTCCTCAAGACCTTTTGCCAGGATTCCTGCCTGATTCTGCTCATATAATCTTTCTGCATCACGTCTTGCATCCAGAGCCACATCATATTTGTTTTCTGCCTGTTTAAATGCTTCCTGTTCTTTTCTCAGATTTTCTGAGTGAAGCCTCCGGTTCTCCTTTTTTTCTCCGAGTATATCCTGAATATCTTTTCTAAGCGCTTTAAGCGAGGTGTTTATATTATTCAGCGAGTTAAGTAAATCCGGCTGATTTTTAAGGGATTCGACAGTGTTCCTATAGCTTTCAATGCTTTCCTTAAGCTTTCTTTCTTTTTCTTCTATTGCTTTTTCTTTTGTTTTTAGAACGTTTTTCTTTTCCTCAAGCGCCCCGATTTCCGTCCTGAGCTCATCGCGTCTTATGTAATCCTTTTTCTGTCTTGCAATAGCTTCGGCTTCTTTAGTAAGCTCATCAGCCTGCGGCCTCTTTTCTTCTGCGGCATTAAACTCTTCCGTTGCCTTTTCTGCTTTTTCTGAAAGCCTGATCAACAGTTCATTACTGTCACTGATATTCTTTTCTGCATCAGTTTTTTCCCGGCACTTTGCAGTCCAGCTGTTGAAAGCAGGTGCAACATTATATGAAGCAGTTTTCTGCTTAGCAAGCTTCTGAGCAAATGAATCCATTTCAGGCTTCTTTCCATCAAGTTTTTTCTTCTGTTCTGTCAGTTCATTAAGCCTGGTGATAAATCCGTTATTAATCTCTGCAGTTGAAAGCCTGTCTTTGAGGGCATCAAGGATCTTCTCTTCTCCTTTTATCTGCTCACTGATTACTTTTGAGGACTCTTCATCGCTTGCAACTATCCTGCCGATAACATCGACAAACTCATCTGCATTCCATGCGCTTCCGCTTGCTGTTGCTTTGCTCTGCAGCTCCTTCAGTTCAGCATCAAGTTCAGAACCTTCCGGAGCAGCAGCATCGCAGAAATACTGTATAATACTGTTTTCTGTCCGTACCCTCTCCTTACTGCTGGCATCCAGGCGATCCTTCAGTCTGTACTCTATGTTCTTATAGTTTTCCGTCATGAAGATAGTACGAAGTATTTCGGTCCTTTGTTCCGTTTTCGCGAACAGCAGGTCCCGAAATTCGCCCTGTGCTATCATTGCTATTTGTTTGAACTGTTTTTCATCTATATGAAGAAGGTTTTTTACAGCGTTTTCTACCGGCTTGAGGCCTTCTACAGGCGGTTTATCTTCTTCATAGAACACTGCTGTTTCCTGCTGCTGGACAGTTCCTTCTCCGCGCAGTTTTTTTCTTTCGTAGGAGGGTCTCCTGAGAATATGATAGTTCCTGCCCTGATGCGAAAAGTAGAAATCAACATAGCTTTCGCATTCCGGGGCGGCATATTCACTTCTCAGATTCTTAGTATCACGGTAACGGCCGCTCGTAGACCCATAAAGTGCATAACAGATGGCATCAAAAATAGTTGTTTTTCCTGCTCCGGTATCTCCCGAAATAAGGAAAAGTCCTTTTTCCTCAAACTGATCAAATCTTATCTCGGGAAGCTCTTCTGCATATGGACCAAAAGCACTGATTTTAAGCTTGATCGGCTTCATTGATCACACCTGCCTCTCTCGCTGCTGACATCATCACTTCAAGTTCCTCATCGCTGATCTCTGTTCCGTACATTTTCAGATAAAATTCTGAAATGATCTCCTCAAATGATCTGTCGCTTACTATTTCGCCTATATCAAAATTCTCTATTTCCTTCGTATGAGAGTTCTGATAATCGATTTTTATTGTATTAGGATAGTATTGCTGCACTATGCCCATGACATCATTGATGATATCTTCATCTGTCAGAGTTACATACATATAGTCCTCAGGATCAACGATATTCTCTGCTTTCAGCAGCTGATCAAGTCTACCCGTGATATGCCTTAGATCTCTCAATGGATCCAGCGGGAGCAGATCAACTGTTACAGATCCCTTTTCTCCGATATCGATCAAAGGAACAGATTTACTGCTGCCTGCCTCATTTAGTGAATACTTGAGGATCGAACCTGAATATCTTATATGCTCGTAACCTACACTCTGAGGAGAATGAAGATGTCCCAAAGCTACATAGTCAAATTCTTTGAATATCTCACTGCTTATCTGCTCAATAAGCCCTACATTCTGAACAGATGCACCTTCAGACCCCGCTATATGAGGCGCTGTGTTCCCGACAACAAATTGATGGGCTATAAGAATATTCCTCGCCGACCAGTCAATATCTGCCTGTCTTATCACGGTTCTCACTGCATCCTCGTAAGTCTCTATCACGCTATCTTTGCAATAATGTTTTACCTGTGAAGCTTTGACAAATGGCAGCATGTAGACATTCAGATCTCCAAACTTGTCTTCATCAGTTATTTTTACGAGCTCACCATTGAATGTTGAAGTGATATATATTCCTCTGCTTGAAAACAGCCTGCTTCCGTATTCAAGCCTGTCTTCTGAATCATGGTTGCCGCTGATAATATAAGTTTTAATATTCTCTGACGAAAGCTCGCTGATGAAGTTATCCAAAAGATTTACCGCTGCTTCTGATGGTAAACTCCGGTCATATACATCACCGGCTATCAGAACAGCATCTACATTTTTTTTTCTGATGATGTCCAATACATGATTCAGTATATATTTCTGATCCTCAATAAGGCTGTACTCTCCCAAAGTCTTTCCAAGATGCAGATCACCTAAATGTATTATTCTCATCAATGCTCTCCTTCTTTTTCATGATGCAGGCACAGATCTGCAAGGAGGCAGGCTCCGCAGTCCGGTTTACGCGCGTGGCAGACTTTTCTGCCATGGAATATCAGCAGATGATGAGCTCTGGACCATTGATCCTCCGGCAGTCTTTCCATGAGCATGTTTTCTACCCCGTTCGGATCCTTTGCGCATGTCAGTCCTATACGGTTAGATACTCTGAAGACATGAGTGTCGACCGCTATCCGGGCTTGCCCGAAGCCTTCGGCAAGCACAACATTTGCAGTCTTCCGGCCTACTCCCGGAAGTTTAACGAGATCTTCAAAACGCCCCGGTACTTCTCCACCGTAATCTGAAACCAGCATTTTTGAA
This sequence comes from uncultured Eubacteriales bacterium, assembly GCA_902801255.1. Classification (GTDB taxonomy): domain Bacteria; phylum Bacillota; class Clostridia; order Peptostreptococcales; family Anaerovoracaceae; genus Crickella. The sequence continues at coordinate 21,052 of CADCHO010000006.1, forward strand.
AGAGCCACTATGTTTTTTGATTTGTTCTTATAAAGTCCTATTGTTTTTATGATCTCCTGAATATCGAGCAGATCTGCTTCTGCCATCGCTTCAGCTGTAGGATATTTTGAAAACAGTACCGGAGTCACTTTGTTGACCGATACGTCCGTCGTCTGTGCCGAAAGCATCACTGCCGACAGCAGCTGAAAGTGCGTTCCGAAATCGAGTGCACATGCGGCTTCCGGGTGCATTTTCTCCAGCCTGTCCATGATTTCAGGTATGTTTTTGTCCTGGATCAGTTCTTTCATATTTCTGTTTCCTTATATATCAGACAGGCAGCAGTCTGAAGCTGCTGCCTTGTAATTAACTCTATAATAGTGCTCCGACTATAAGCGATACGAGCGGGGTGAGTATGAGATCTGTCACATTGAATACGATCAGTGCAAGCAGTATCCACGTGCCATACTGATAGACTTTATACCACCAGCTGTATCTGTCCAGTCTGAATATCTGAGTCAGTATTCCCCATCCATCCAGCGGTGGGCATGGTATCAGATTGAATATCATAAGCACGACATTGATGCTTACGATGTAAAAGATCATCAGGTATATGTTATATACAAGATCTGATGCGACTGCACCGCTGAACATCCTTACCATAGCTCTTGCCGGTATCGCAAAGATCACTGCAAGGAGAAGGTTCATTGTAACGCCGGCAATGGCGACCAGAAATTCATCTCGTCTTCGGTGTTTGTAATATCCCGGATCGATCTGCACAGGTTTTCCCCAGCCGAATCCTACAAGCAGAAGCGCCAGAAAACCCATCCAGTCTATATGGGCAAGCGGATTAATAGTGACTCTTCCCTGCCTTCTCGGCGTCGGATCCCCGAGTTTGTCAGAAACCCAGGCGTGAGCAAATTCGTGGAAACTGAGTCCGATTATGATGCCCGGAAGCATCAGTATTTTTGTAAGTATGATATCTGCGTTCAATTGATCATTCCTTTCCGGTAAATTGAAATCCTAAAGGATCTCCGTGAGCAGTCTCGATATTGACTCTGCCGCTCTTTCTGAATTGGAGATACGGTCTCTGTCATCCTGCGTATATGGACGGGACAGGCTTATGTCAGCCATGAATCTTTCATCCAGATCCGCTGTTACGCCTTTGTCATATATAAATGCATTTGACTCAAAATTGAGTCTGAAACTTCTGATGTCAAAGTTGGATGACCCGACTGTGCATACCTCTCCGTCTACACTCATCGTCTTGGCATGCATGAATCCGTTTTCATAGATATATATCTTAGCGCCTTCTTTTATAAGCCTGCCGGCATTGTATAGCGTAGTTCTGTACACGAACGGATGGTCAGGCATGCATGGGATCATTATCCTTACGTCTATGCCCGATCTTGATGCCATACGAAGCGATTCCATCATCGGCTCATCAGGCACAAGATAAGGTGTCTGGATATATATGTTCTTTCTGGCATTCGTGATCATTTTCATGAGTGCCATTTTGATCTCTTCCTTTTCGGATTCCGGTCCGCATGAGATTATCTGTACATGGATATCGCCTGTTTTAGGCTTGAAAGCATACCTCACCGACTGGTCTATAAGATCAAGTTCTTCTTTTGAGGCATAGCGCCAGTCCATATAGAACCTTTCATTCAGAGTGGTGAGAGCATTGCCTCTTATGATCAGCTGCGTATCCCTCCAGTATCCGAACTTTTTCTTGTATCCGAGATACTCTTTGGCGATGTTGAATCCGCCGATATATCCTATCTCATTATCGATTATTGCCAGTTTGCGGTGATTACGGTAGTTTATCCTGAAGTACATGTGCCTTATCAGAGGCTTGAAGAAAAATGCATATCTGCCTCCGGCCCTTTTGAAAGCTTTCAGATCAGAGTAGCCTATGCTGCGGCTTCCAAGTGCATCCATCAGGAGCCTTACCTTGACTCCCTCCTGTGCCTTTCTGGTAAGGAGCTCTATGAGTCTCCTGCCGACAAAATCATCCTTGACTATGTAAAAGCATAGTTTGATGGTATACTTCGCATTTTCGATATCTCTGCAAAGTCTCTCAAACATCTCCTTCCCGTCGGTGATTATCTCAACACTGTCATTGGCGGTCAGAAATGAATCGGCATACTCCAGATTCATGCTTACCATGTCTTTCCAGCGTCCTGTGACAGCATCATCATCGACAGTCATGCTCTTTCTCACCGCTTCCTTTTGCATTTTGATCAGAGCGTTTTTGCCTTCCTGTTCGTCTTCAGTCATTTTGAAAATCTGCTGTCTGGCGATATGCTGGGAAAAGATCATGTAGAGGAACAATCCCACAGCCGGTACCATGAACAAAATCATTATCCATGCCATTGTCGCAGAAGGTGATTTTGAGTCATCAAAGAAAATCAGACCCAGCGCTATAAGAGCATTCAGGACATATACGATAGCCATTATATGCGACAATGTGAAAAACTGCAGGAACTGCTCCAGTATGCCCGTCATTCCACTTCTCTTCCTTCAAGACTGAATGTTTTGCATTCCGTGATCTCAACCATGACTTTACGGCCCATGAGCTGCTCAGGGCTTTTGTCGGATGTAAAATTAACAAGCTTGAATCCGTCTGTTCTTCCGGCCAGTACTTTTTCATCACTGCGGCTCACGCCTTCAGCGATAACTTCACAGATGCGCCCTTTATATGCCTGATTCTTTTTAAGACTGATCTCATTCATCACATCAACAAGTCTGTCGAATCTCTCATGGCATACTTCATCAGGAACCTGATCTGTAAATTTAGCAGCCGGAGTCCCTTCCCTAGGCGAATAGATGAATGTAAAAGCCGAATCATATTCTACTCTTCTGGCGATATCGAGGGTTTCCTCAAAATCCTCATCTGTCTCCCCCGGAAAGCCTACGATTATATCCGTAGATATGGTGATGTCCGGATCAGTCTTTCTTAGTTTCTCTACTGTTTCGAGATATGACTCCCTGTTATAGTGCCTGTTCATACGCTTCAGGATCCTGTCGCTTCCGGACTGTACCGGAAGGTGGATATTGTGACAGAGTTTATCGCATGTTCTGAAGCATTCGATCATTTCATCAGAGATATCTTTCGGATGTGAGGTCATGAACCTTATGCGTTCTATGCCATCAATGTCATTTACAGCTTTAATGAGATCTGCAAAGCTGTGACCTTCGGCATCCCTGTAGGAATCCACATTCTGACCAAGGAGCATAACTTCTATCACTCCGTCTGCCGCAAGCCGTTTTATCTCGCTGCATACATCGCTGAGCATGCGGCTCTTTTCGCGTCCCCTCGTATAGGGAACTATGCAGTAAGTGCAGAAGTTGTTGCATCCGTACGTGATATTGACAAGGGCTTTGTGACGGTGCATCCTGACCGGCTTCATGCCTTCTTCGCTTATATCCGGATTGTTTGCAATTATGGCACGCATGCGTCTGCCTGTTTTGAGTCTCTCTTCGAGAAGCTCAGGAAACTGGGCAATATTCTGCGTACCGAAGACTATGTCGACCCATGAAAAGCGTTTGTTGATCTCAGCCACCACTCTTGGCTGCTGAGGCATGCAGCCGCATACCGCAAGCACAAAGTCAGGGTTGTTCTTCCTGACCTTTTTAAACTGCCCCAGGGTTCCAAAGAATCTTTTGTCGGCATTTTCCCTTACACTGCAAGTATTTATGACTGTTATATCTGCCTTATATGGGTCATCGATATGCTCATAACCAAGGGCTTCAAGCAGGCCGGCGATGTTCTCTGAGTCATGCTCATTCATCTGACATCCGTATGTGATTATGTGGTATTTTCTCATTGAACCTCGTCTTTCTTGTCTCTTGACATCAGCATTCTGACTGCTTTCTCAGGAGCAAGTTTTCCCTTGAGAACAGCTCTTGTAGCCATGCATACCGGCATCTCGACGCCAAGTTTTTCAGCAAGGTCATAAACTGCATCAGCTGTGTAATAACCCTCTACGACTGATCCTACTTTTTCCACTGCTTCTTCAGCCTTGAGGCCGTCTCCGATCAGAAGTCCGCAGCGTCTGTTTCTAGAAAGGTCTGTAGCACATGTAACGATCAGATCTCCTATGCCCGCAAGACCCGAGAATGTTTCTCCGTTTGCACCCAACTTGAGTCCGAGTCTCTTTATTTCATGCACAGAACGTGTCATAAGAGCGGCTCTGGCATTGCTTCCGAGCTTCATTCCATCTGAGATACCTGTAGCTATAGCGATGACGTTCTTTACAGCACCGGCAATTTCAACACCTACCATATCATCCTGAGTATATATACGCAGCTGCTCTGACATGAATGCATCCTGAACGAATTTTGCTGCTTCAGGATCAGCTGATGCTGCCACGATGCCTGCAGGAGCGTTCATTACTATCTCCTCAGCGTGGGTAGGTCCCGACAGAGCTACATATCTGACCTGCGGTATGGTTTCAGCAGCCACCTCGCTCATTCTTTTGAGAGTGTTCTTTTCAATACCTTTTGCGAGATTCACAACTGTAACGCCGTCTTCCAGATACTTCGATGCGTCAGCGGAAACCTGTCTGAATGTCTGAGCAGGCACTGCGAACACTACAATATCTTTACCCGTTACAGCTTCGCCGATATCATTCGAATACTCAATTCTGTCGCTGAGAATGGCGTCAGGAAGATATCTGCTGTTGACATGTGTCTCTTTCATAGCCTCCAGAGCAGCTTTATTACGGCCATATAAAGTAACTCTGTGTCCGTTATGAACGATGAGGTTTGCCATGGCCGTTCCGAATGAACCGCTTCCAACTACAGCTACATCAAGTGCTTTATCACCAAGATCAGGTATACTGACTCCGGCATAATAATCTATAGGTTTCATTTTGTCTGCTCCTTATCTTCCGTTTTATTGTTTCCTCCAATGGTAAGCTTCTCTTCTTCGCCCTTAGCTATCCTCTTGATGTTAGCCATATGCATAACCATCAGGAATGCTGCCGCTGCAATAGCGAAATACAGATAATCCGGGGCGAAGTGCCATATCAGCAGAGGATATGCAAGCGCTGCTCCGAGAGAGGCCACCGACATCCTGCGTGTAATACCAAAGAGTATTCCGGCAATCAGTATAGCTGCAAGGGCGCTGGCCCAGTTTAGTGCGAGTGCTGCACCAAATGCCGAGGCCACACCTTTTCCTCCCTTGAAACCAAAGGCTGCCGGGAAGCAATGTCCAAGGATCACGCATGCAAACGCCACCATTGCCCCGTACTTTCCGCCGAGACTTATACCGATCTTTACCGCTATAAAAGCCTTAAGAACATCTACTATAAATACAGTGATCCCGGCGCCCATCCCCATCACTCTGATAGTGTTGGTCATACCGGCGTTGCCGCTTCCCTCCTTACGGATATCAATACCTTTGATTTTTCCGATGATGATCGAAGGATTGATGTTTCCCAGGGCGTAAGCGATAAGTCCTATTAAAATGAGCTTTAATGCTGGGCTGCTCATCTTCGTTCACCTCTCCTTTCGCTCCAGACGAATTTGATAGATGTACCTTCAAAGTCAAATGCCTCTCTTATCTTGTTCTCAAGGTATCTCGCGTATGAGAAGTGCATAAGTTCTCTGTCGTTTATGCTGAATGAGAACAGAGGCGGCTTTGTGCCGATCTGTGTTGCATAATAGATCTTGAGCCTGCGGCCTTTGTCTGAAGGCGGCTGTCTCATCATGACCGCATCTTCTATAATGCTGTTGAGCTTGCCTGTAGTTATGCGTACGCTTCTGGCATCGGCGATGCGTGAGCATCTGTCGATAATGTCAAATATTCTTTGCTTGTTAAGAACGGACGTGAATACTACCGGAGCATACGAAGCAAACAGCAGTTCGGCTTTTATCTTTCTTTCAAAGTCGCGCATGGTGTTGGTCTCTTTTTCGATAAGATCCCACTTGTTTACGACTATGAGCAGACCCTTGCCTGCCTCATGCGCATATCCGGCTATCTTTTTATCCTGTTCCGTCAGCCCTTCTACAGCATCAAGCATGAGTACACATATGTCGCAGCGCTCTATCGCAGCGATGGCTCTGACCACGCTGAATCTTTCTATTGAGTCGTTGACCTTGCTCTTCTTGCGGAGGCCTGCCGTATCGATCAGAGTGTACTCCCTGTCCTTATATGTAAAAGGAGTGTCTATGGTGTCTCGTGTAGTGCCTGCAATAGGCGAAACTATGACTCTCTTCTGTTTGGTCAGTGCATTTACCAGTGATGACTTGCCCACGTTAGGTTTGCCTATGATCGCGATATGAACGCTTTCATCGACTCTTCCGAATGAGTCTTCAGGGAATCCTTCAACTATCCTGTCAAGGAGATCTCCAATATTAGTCATATTTGCTGCACTGATAGGCACAGGTTCGCCGAATCCCAGCTCATAGAAATCAAGAATGATCTCATATGCCTTCGACGGGGAATCCACTTTGTTGACTACAAGGATCACTTCCTTACCGGTGCGGCGCAGCAGGTCTGCCACCTCTCTGTCCGCTGTCGTGAGGCCTTCTTTACCATCCACCATAAAGCAGATCACGTCAGCCATATCCATTGCCATGACTGCCTGATCCCTCATCTGTGAACGTATGGTGTCATCTGTGCGCACTTCAATGCCTCCGGTGTCAATGACAGCGAATTCCTTGCCGTTCCACTCGGTCTCGGCGTAGATCCTGTCACGTGTAACGCCAGGCACATCCTCGACTATCGCACGTCTTTCCCCTATAAGCCTGTTAAAGAATGTCGATTTGCCGACATTCGGTCTTCCTACTATTGCAAGAATGGGTTTACTCATCGAATATACCCTCCACAAAATCATGTGCATTAAATGGCTGGAGATCAGTCATTTTCTCTCCTACGCCGATAAACTTTATAGGCATGTCGAACTCATCAGTAATAGTGACTGTTATGCCGCCTCTTGCTGTTCCGTCCATCTTTGTAAGAACGATTCCCGTAATATCAGCTATATTGTTGAATTCTTCAGCCTGGTTTACGGCATTCTTTCCTGAAGTAGCATCCACTACGAGAAGATTCTCTCTTGTTGCCTCAGGCCATTCTCTTGAAATGACCCTGCTCATCTTTTCGAGTTCCTTCATCAGGTTTGTCTTGTTCTGAAGTCTTCCGGCTGTATCGCAGATGAGTACGTCAACGTTATTGGCTTTTGCCGACTGTATCGCATCGTATATGACAGCTGTCGGATCCGCGCCTTCTTCTCTTCTGATGACTTTTTCAACTCCGACTCTCTGTCCCCAAAGCTCTAGCTGCTCTGCCGCTGCTGCACGGAAAGTGTCAGCAGCCGCCAGCATTACTGTTTTTCCCTGCTGTATGTACATGTTGGCCAGCTTCGCGATAGTAGTGGTCTTTCCGCCTCCGTTGATGCCTATCATGAGGATTACAAGCGGATACTCATTCTTCATGAGGTTACGTTCTCCCTTATCCATGAGTTCCTCAAGTATGCGTGAAAGCTCTTTCTTTATCTCGCGTTCCCTGGTGATGTACTTATAGTTTATCGCCTTATTCAGTTCTTCAATTATCTTGGCTGATGTTTCTATGCCGACATCGGCCATAACGAGTGCCTCCTCGAGCTCATCGAGGAACTCCGGGCCGAGTTCAGGGTTATCATAGACCGCCATCGTAATGGAATCGATGAATTTGCGGAATACGGATTTCTTTTCAAACAGTGCCATTATTGGTCTCCTTCTTTTTTATTCAAGTCCTTCCGGGTCGAATTCATCTCCGAGTTTGAGTGAAAGCATGCGCGAAATACCCTGCTCCGGCATAGTTACGCCGTAAAGAACATCCGCATGCTCCATGGTCGCCTTCTGATGTGTTATCAGTGCGAACTGTATGTTCTCAAAGTTTTTGAGATAATCCGAGAACCTCTCTATATTTACTTCGTCCAAAGCAGCCTCAACCTCATCCAGTATGACGAACGGTGTCGGCTTTGCCTTAAGCACTGCAAACATGAGAGCTATTGCTGTAAGTGTCTTTTCTCCTCCGGAAAGAAGATTTATATTTTTCAGCTTCTTGCCAGGCGGCTGAGCTGTTATTTCTATGCCTGATTCAAGCGGCTTTGACTCATCCTCGAGCCTGAGTTCAGCATATCCTCCGCCGAAAAGTTCTTTGAAGGACTGCTCGAAATTAACAACGACCCGGTCAAAATTCTCTTTGAACTTGGTCCTTATTGTTTTATCCATGTTCGAGATTATCTCATTAAGCTCGTTCATGGCTTTCGTTAAGTCCGCCTCCTGAGCAGTCATGAATTCATACCGCTTGCTTACGGCCTTGTACTCCTCGATCGCTCCAACGTTCACATCGCCAAGCTCGGCAAGGCGAAGTCTGATTTCTCTCGACTCGCGGTTTCCGGCAGTGATAGCGAAATTTTCGTCCTTCATGTCGAGAGCTTCGGCGTAGGATACTTCAAATTCATCCCACAGTTTGTCTTTCTGCGTATCCAGCAGGGTCTCGTTTCTGGCTGTTCTGACTTCGAGCTTATAACGTTCGTCACGAACTTTTTCTATTTCCTCCCGGTCTTTCTTCTGGGAAGCCATCAACGCGTCACCCCTGCTTCGTCCGTCCTCGAGTCTTGATGTGATGTCTGCGATCTTTTCTTCGAGTTCGGCTTTTTCCTGACTGAGAGCGCGCTCAAGGTCTCCGGATTTCTCGCTTGAAGTGGTGAGTCTTTCTTTGTCTGCGACAAGTTCTCTCTGCAGAGCGAGATTATCTTCAACTGCGGCTTCGAGCTCGAAGACATCGTCTCTGACACGTTCTATCATCTCGTTGTCAGCGAGCATCCTGGATTCGCTCTCACCTATCCTTACCTTGAGAGCGACTATAGCCTCGTTGTCCTGCTCTATCACCGGTTTGATATCTTCGGCTTCTTTCATAAGAGCCTCGGCACGCGCCTCTGCCTCAGCATATTCTTTTTCTGAGTCCTCTATGCTCTTTCTGTGACCCGATATCATCGCCTCGGCTCTTTCTATATCCGAGTCAAGGGTCTCCATGTTGGATCTGAATCTTTCAGCAGCGCCTTCATCCTCTCTCACAAGTGATTCAGCGTGTTCCTTATCCGCCCTGAGAACGTTACCGGCGATATCCAGATCTGTGATCTCTGCACGCAGGCTGTCTCTTTCAGCTCTCAGCTTAGTTCTTTCCTCATCGAGCTTCGATCTTGCATCGTTCAGTTCAGCTGTCATAGCATTGTAGTCTGCGATCTTTGTCTTGAGTGTGCTTATCTCCTTTTTGCGGTCCAGCAGATTAGCAGTTCTGTTTTTATACCTTCCGCCGGTGATCGCACCGAAAGCATTTATAACTTCGCCATCCTTTGTGACTATCCTGAATCCTCCGATCTCCATCTTGGAAATACGGATGGCTCTTTCCATGTCGTCCGCAATGATAACTCTGCATAACAGATAGTCTGCTATCTCTCTGTATCTTTCATCGCATTTCACCATCTCAGAGGCTATGCCAATGTAACCCGGCGCTGAGCTTACGCGCTCACTTACTCTTAATCTGTCTGCCCTTACAGACTTTACAGGAAGGAATGTTGCTCTTCCGAGTCCTGTCTGTTTGAGCCATTCGATAGTATCTTTGGCTGAAGCATCGTCCTCACAGACTATATTCTGCAGTGAGTTCCCGAGAGCAGTCTCGACAGCGGTCTCAAATCCGCGCGGGACTTCGATTATGTCGGAAACAGTGCCGATTATTCCCCTGCGGCCTGCATTCATGACCGACCGGACCGCATTGTTATAGCCTTCATAGTTTGCTTCCATTTCCTCAATGGTGCTGCGGCGGGCTATGGCCTGATTGCATCTCACGGAGATCTCGTCGATTTCCTTGATGTTCTTCTCGATTTTTGTAGCTACGGTAATTATCTTATCGTTAACTGTATCCAGATCGTTCTTTTTTCCCTGCAGAGCAGTCTCGTTTTCGCCTATTTTCTTTTCTATCTGCTTCAGATTCTCTCTGTTTTCTGTATCAGTCCTGTCTCTGGTTTCAAATTCTTCTTTCAGAGTCTCTTTGCGTTCAACCAGAGTCGTTTTGTAATTGCTGAGAGTCTTTATCTCCGCATTTCTGGTGACGTTACGGTTGTTTATGTCGATCAGTTTGTTTTTGATCTCTTCTGTCTGCATAGCAATAGATGACGATCTGCGCGAATCTTCGTTGAACTTCAGCACCGCATCTTCAAGCTCTGTTCTGAGCTTGTCCATATCGCGGTTCATCGCTTTTTCGCCTTCTTCTAGCCTTGCCAGCTCGGCTCTCTCTGTATCAAGTCTTTCATTGGCCGAGGTCAGTTCTTCTTCGAGTCTTGTAAGTTCCTTTCCGATATTGGCCAGTCTTTCTCTGTTGAGCTTTCCGCCGCTCGTGATATCTGCCAGTTCATCTATCGCTTCAAGAAGCCTTGCATTTGCACTGCCGAATTCCTCGTTAAGATCTGACTCGCTGTCTCTTATAGCTTCGAGTTTCTCTTCTGTATCAACTAATCTTGCCGATGTGAGATCAAGTTTTGCCTGGAGGGCTTCGAGTTCTTCCCTGCCTTCACGCACACTTATCTCAAGGTTTTCGAGATTGTGAAGAATTATATTGATTCCCAGAGTTTTATATCTGTCCCTGAGTCCTATATACTCGGTAGCTTTCTCGGAGTCTTCTTTGAGTCCGCCGATGCGTCCTTCGATTTCAGCGATGATATCCCTTACTCTGTCAAGGTCAACAGTTGCAGCTTTTAGTTTGTTTTCAGCTTCGCTCTTTCTGCTCTTGTAGAGCACGACGCCTGCGGCCTCTTCAAATATCTGCCTTCTGTTCTCAGGTTTTGTGCTGACTATATCTGCTATCTTGCCCTGACCGATTATCGAATATCCTTCAACACCAATACCCGTATCCATGAAAAGCTCACGGATATCTCTCAGTCTGCGCTGGTTGCCGTTGATCAGGTATTCACTCTCTCCGGAGCGGAACATTCGTCTTGTGACAGCCACCTCGTTATATTCAAGCGGCAGTATGCCGTTCGAATTATCTATCACAAGTGTGACCTCTGCCATGCCTTTCGGCTTTCTTGTCGCCGTTCCGGCAAAAATAACATCCTGCATCTTGGAACCGCGAAGCTGCCTCGAGCTCTGCTCACCGAGCACCCATCTGAGGGCATCGGATATATTGCTCTTGCCGCTTCCGTTCGGGCCTATTATGCAGGTCACACCTTCATTAAGTTCTATGGTTACAGGGTCCGCAAATGATTTGAATCCCTGCATTTCGATCCTTTTAAAATACAACTGCTATACTCCCTTCGAAAGTGCGTCTTCTGCAGCCGCCTGCTCTGCCTTGGCCTTGCTCTGACCTGTGCCTCTGCCTGCTGCCTTCCCGTTTATCTCTACATCGATCGTGAATGTTTTATTATGGTCAGGACCCGACTCTGCAACTTTGCGGTATTCGATCTTAACATTGTGGTCGGATTCCTGCAGCTTTTCCTGGAGCTTTGTTTTATAGTCTTTATTCAGCTTCCCCTGCGCTCCGAGATTGATGCGCTCTTCGAGCAGCTTTAGTATGATCGCACGGCCCGCTTCATATCCTCCGTCGAGTATTATCGCCCCCACAAGAGCCTCAAATGCATCGGCAAGTATAGAAGCTTTGCTTCTTCCGCCGCTTGCTTCCTCACCCTTTCCCAGATAGAGGAACTCACCGAGTCCCATCTCCGACGCAGTTCCGGCCAGAGAGTCCTCGCAGACTACGTCTGCCCTGCATCTCGAAAGAATGCCTTCATGGGCCGATCCCATTATTTCAAACAGTCTTGCTCCTACGACCGCGTCAACATATGCGTCTCCGATAAATTCGAGCCGCTCGTTGTTGTGCTCATATCCCAGCTTATGCTCTGATGCATAAGAGCTGTGGGTAAGTGCTGTTTTTACAAGTTTCTCATTCCTGAACCTGTAACCGATCAATCCGTATAATTTTTCAAGATCAACGGCATGAGCCATTATTCTTCTCCTTTGTCAGCAAATACTTCACTGTTTCCTATTGCTTTTGCAATCATTCCCGTGATGTTGTTGTCCACATAATCTACCGCTCTGTGAATAGCGTAATATACTTCGGTCGCCTTCGAATTTCCGTGGATCTTGAGAACAGCTCCCTTGAGTCCGAGGATCGGTGCTCCGCCGGCATCAGAATAGTCGAAGACCTCTTTTATTTCTTTTATCTTGCTGTATGCGAGCATCGCTCCGGCCTTGGCAATGAATCCCTCTGTCAGTTTGTGCTTGAACTCTCCCATAATGGCAAGACTCATACCTTCACTGCTCTTGAGGTAGATGTTTCCGCTGAAGCCGTCAGTAACCACTACATCGGTCTCCCCGAAGATAACGTCACGCGCTTCGATATTGCCCATGAAGTTGAGGCCGCTGTTCTTCAGCATGTCGTATGCAGTCTTGTGAAGATCATCACCCTTTCCTTCTTCTGCCCCGACATTCAGCAGTCTGACTACAGGAGCTTCGTTTCCGGTAATGCCCTTTACGAAAATGCTTCCCATTATTCCGTACTGGTAGATATATTCAGGCTTTGCTTCTACGCTCGCTCCGCAGTCGAGGAGCAGTGTAACTCCCTCCCTGCCGGCACGCGGGAACCACGCTGCAATGGCCGGTCTTTTGATGCCAGGGATTCGACCGAGAGTAACAAGACCTCCCGCAAGAAGAGCTCCCGTGCTTCCGCCCGAGATAAAGATATCTGCTTCACCTGTCTTCAGCATGTTCATGCCTTTGACTATAGTGGAATCCTTTTTCTTCCTGACCGCCATAGCGGGATGCTCTTCATTCGTTATGACTTCCGTGGCATCTACGACTTCAATGTTGTCGCCTTTCCACCTGTTAACCCTGAGCTGTTCATGAATGGCTTCTTCAGGTCCGATGATAACGACTGTCTCGCTTATCTCAGATGCAGCCCTTATCGCTCCCTTTACTATTTCTTCCGGAGCGTAATCGCCGCCCATACCATCTATCAAGATCTTCATAACTAACCTCCGAAAACCCTCTCCAGTGCGTAAAAGCACATAGTTATCTATCAAATCACATTAATTACATAAATAATCAATGTATTATATCATAAAATATCCCTGCAGGCTCCTGATTTTGATGATGTACACAATATAAAACGGAGCATTTATGCTCCGTATACTGTATATAGTTATTTTTGCAAATTTTATTTTTTTCTTCTGAGCTGTCCGCAGGCGGCATCTATGTCGCTGCCGAGTGTCCTTCTTACTGTGACGGCCACACCGCTGCTTTCAAGGATCTTTTTGAAGGCTGCAACACTCTTTTCGTTGGCGGTCCTATACTCTCTGCCCCTTACCTCGTTAAGCGGAATGAGATTCACATGAGAAAGCCAGCCCTTCAATCTTGAAGCGAGTTCTTTCGCACATGCCGCGCTGTCATTTACACCATCTATAACAGCATACTCAAAAGTTATGCGCCTGCCCGTAAGTTCCGTATACTCCCTGCATGCCTGCATGAGATCATCGTAATCATACTTTTTTGCAACAGGCATTGTCCGTTCTCTCAGTTTCTGGTTAGGAGCATGCAGCGAAACAGCAAGGTTGACCTGCGGAAAATCCACTGCGAACTCCCGTATCTTAGGGATAAGACCGCATGTAGATACGGTGATGTTGCGGAGTCCGAGACCGTATCCTTTCTTTTCATGTATTAGACGGATGAATCTCGAGAGCTCATCATAGTTGTCGAAAGGCTCACCCATTCCCATGACCACGACATGCCCGATATCCTCGCCTGTCAGGTTTCTCATGGCAAGCACTTGTGCAAGCATCTCGCCGCCTGTAAGGCTCCTGTCGAGTCCGTCCATGGTAGAGGCACAGAAAGTACAGCCCATGCGGCATCCTGACTGCGAAGAGATGCAGATGGAATTACCGTATTCATATTTCATGAAAACGGATTCTATCTGCGTTCCGTCAGCAAACTCAAAAAGGCACTTGACTGTACCGTCCTTTGATTCCTGCCTGCGTACTGCCTCCGGCAAATCGATGCGGAATCTTTCATCAAGTGCAGCCCTTAATGAGGCCGGGACGTTCTTCATATCATCGAAACTGTTAACGCCTTTTGCCAGCCAGACGAAGATCTGAGCTGCCCTGAACTTCTTATCACCAAGCTCTGCAACAACAGCTTCAAGCTCTTCAGGCGAATAGTTCAATATGTTGTTTTTGGTGTTGCCGTAATACAATCCTGTAAGCTCCCAGTTGTGAATAATTTGAAATCAAAAGGGCTGACACACCTGATTTTCGGGAATGGCTTGTGTCAGCCCTGGTTTTTTAGCGGATTCTCTCTACAGCGAGGCCTGTCTTATGTCCGTTGATATCGAATGCAGGAATATCTTCCTTCGTTTCGATTGCAACTGCGATGGTCTCGTCCATGATGAAGTCCTTTGCTCTTTCAACAGCTGCTTTGATCTCATCATCAGCATTCATGTAGATCTTTATCTCGTCCATCATCTCGAAATCAGCCTGCTTACGGAGCTGCTGGATCTTGGATATGACTTCTCTTACATAACCCTGCTCGATGAGCTCCGGTGTAAGAGTAGTGTCGAGGATAGTGAACACGTTGTTGTCCATGCCAACTACGAATCCTTCCTTGGAGGAGATCCTTACATCTACGAGATCTTTTGTGATTTCAAAGTCCTGCCCGCCGAGGGTCATCGTTACAGCACCTTCATTAAGAGCTGCGATCATTTCCTTGGCATCGGACTGTGCAAGCTTGCCTCCGAATTCCTTTACATTCTTTCCGAGTACAGGGCCGGCAGCTCTGAAGTTCGGCTTGATGCTGAAATCCATGTACTTGTCGAGCTCATCCTCAAACTGTACCTCATGAACGTTGAGTTCTTCCTTGATGAGATCAGTGAGGTCGCTGATAACGTCTCTGTAGCTTCCATCAACTATGACCTTGCTGAGAGGCTGACGTACTTTGAGCTTCTCCTGCTCTCTTGTGCTGCGTCCGAGATTGACCAGGATCTTTACGAGGTCCATTCTTTCCTCAGTACGGTCGTCGATGAGGCTGTTGTCAGCTTCCGGATAGTATGCTGTGTGTACAGTAGTCTCACCAGTAAGCTTTGTGTAGATCTCATCCGAAATGAATGGAGCGATAGGAGCCATCATCTTTGCAACGCCTGTGAGCACTTCGTATGTTGTAGCGTACGCAGCTCTCTTATCAAGAGTCATTCCGTCGCCTTCTCCCTCGGCAAAGAATCTTCTTCTTGCTCTTCTGATGTACCAGTTTGAGAGATCTCCATCGATGAATTCGCCGATCGCCCTGACTGTTCTCATGTGATCGTATTCATCCATTGCCTCTGTCGTAACATTGATGAGTCTGTTGTATTTGGAGATTATCCATCTGTCGAGCTCAGGTCTGTCAGCATAAGGGACATCAAGATGTCTGTGCTCTACTTTATCGATGTTGGCGTACAGGCAGAAGAAGTTGTATGTATTTCTCAGCGTGCTGAACACCTTACTGATGACCTCTCTGATACCGTCCTCATCGAACTTTGTAGGAGTCCATGCAGGTGATCCGTACACCAGATACCATCTGAGTGCATCCGAGCCGTACTTCTCCATCATATCGAACGGATTTACAGTGTTGCCGACATGCTTCGACATCTTTTTGCCGTTCTTGTCGAGAATAAGATCGTTGACGAGTACGTTCCTGTATGGAGCGCAGCCCTTTACGATAGTTGAAATCGCCATCAGCGAGTAGAACCAGCCTCTTGTCTGGTCGATTCCTTCGCAGATGAAGTCCGCAGGGAAAAGCTCACCGTCAAAGTGTTCTGAATTCTCAAACGGATAGTGCCACTGAGCGAAAGGCATTGCTCCGGAGTCGAACCAGCAGTCCATTACTTCAGGGATCCTGTGCATGCTCTTTCCGCACTCAGGACACTTGATGGTCACATCGTCCACATACGGTCTGTGGAGCTCTATGCTCATATCGATGTTCTGCTCAGCATCAGCGATCAGCTGTTCACGCGATCCTACGCAGTGCAGATGACCGCACTCACACTTCCAGATAGGAATAGGAGTTCCCCAGTATCTTGATCTGGAGATAGCCCAGTCCTTGACGTCTTCGAGCCAGTTGCCGAATCTCTTTTCGCCTACATAAGGCGGGTACCAGTTAACTGTATTATTGTTTGCAACAAGCTGGTCTTTCAGCTTTGTCATCTCGATGTACCATGACTTGTTTGCGTAGTAAACGAGAGGCGTTCCGCATCTCCAGCAGTGAGGATACGCGTGCTCCATCTTCTGCTTTGCGTAGATCTTGTCATCCTGAGCGAGATACTTGATGATGTCGACATCAAGTCCGTCTTCCATAACGAATCTTCCTGCCCAAGGTGTCTCCGTATAGCAGCCTCTTTCATCTACAGGCTGCATAACAGCAAGATCATACTTGCGGCCGCAGTTGTAGTCGTCTTCACCGAATGCAGGCGCCGTATGAACGATACCTGTACCGTCTTCAGTGCTGACATAGTCCATGCATGTGACTATGAACGCATTCTTGCCTTTTTCAGGAACACAGAACGGCTCGATCTGCTCATACGTCCAGTATTCCATGTCACGGCCTTTTACCTTCTCTGCGACTTCATACTCTTCACCGGCAAGAACCTTATCTGCGAGAGCTTCGGCAACCCACAGAAGGTTTCCTTCATTCTCACCTGACTTCATGAGGCACTTTACATAGTCGACATCAGGGCCGACAGTAAGAGCGATGTTGGATGCCAGAGTCCAAGGTGTTGTAGTCCATGCGAGGAAATACTCGTTATCATGGTCTACGCCTGTTCTTCTGAACTTGCACGTAAGTGTATTGACTTTGATATCCTTATATCCCTGAGCTACCTCGTGTGATGCAAGACCGGTTCCGCAGCGCGGGCAGTATGGAAGGATCTTATATCCCTCGTAAACAAGGCCCTTGTCGAAAGCGTTCTTTATGATCCACCAGCCTGTCTCGATGTAGTCGTTCTTATATGTGATATACGGATCTTCCATGTCAGCGAGATAAGCCATTTTCTCTGACATGTCAGTCCACATCTGTGTGTACTTGAATACGGATTCACGGCATTTCTCGTTGAATTCCCTGATGCCGTACTTCTCGATGTTCTGCTTTCCGCTGAAACCGAGCTGCTTCTCTACCTCGATCTCTACCGGAAGTCCATGGGTGTCCCAGCCGCCTTTACGCTTTACCTGGAAGCCCTTCATTGTCTTATATCTGTTGATTGAGTCCTTGAGAGTCCTAGCCATCATATGATGGATGCCCGGCTTGCCGTTTGCTGTCGGAGGTCCTTCGTAGAATACGAAAGATGGTGCACCCTCTCTTGCCTTGACGCAGAGGTTGAGCATGTCGAGCTCATTCCACTTTTTGATCTGCTCCGCCTGATACTCAGCAACAGGTTTATCCGAAAGGTTTTCAAACATGTTTTTTATCTCCTGTTTCTTGATTTCACAACTTTGTTATTTTACCATAATGCAGCTCCGGTTTTAAACTCTTTTAGGTAAATAAAATGCCTGTTTTTCCATACTTTTGCCCTATTTATAGGTCAGGATGCCATTGACCACCGCCTTATCGCAGTATAGAATAGTTGCATCAAAAAGGAGATGCTCATGCCGCTTATTATTCTGGGACTATTGGTCGTTATAGGAATAGTGATCTACGCTCTGGCAAACAGAAAACAGAGCGAGGAGGTTGATACTCGCACAGTGCGCGAGCGTTATCCGCATGTCTTTGAAAAGATTGATGAAAAGATCGATCAAATGAAAAAAGGTGCCAATTACACAATCATAGATGACGATGAAGAAGATGCAGCTGATCCGGATGATGTCAACGCGAAATACCGTGATAACGACGGGCACACCCTGCACTTCCCTGACGATGCTGAAATAGAAAAAAGAAAAAGAAATATCCATTGAAAAATGCCGGTCCATGACCGGCATTTTTTTATTTAGCTTGGTTTGACAGCATATGAGCCGTCCGGAAGCATGACTCGTCCTTTTTCCATATCGCAGTACACATCATACATAATTGCCCTGATACGGTCTCTTAGTTTTCCGCTTTTTACAGGGCATGCAACCTCGACCCTTCTGTCGAGATTCCGCTTCATAAGATCTGCCGAAGATATATACATGACTTCGTCAATCCCTGTGCCAAAGATATATACCCTTGAATGCTCAAGGAACCTTCCCACTTTGTTCACTATACATACATTTTCGGTACAGCCCTCAATTCCGGGCAGCAGACAGCATATACCCCTTACTATCATGCGCACCTGGCAGCCGGCGCACGACGCCTCCATCAGGGCTTCGATCATTTCCTCGTCTGTCAGTGAGTTTATCTTGAAGAATATTCTTCCTGCCTTTCCCTTTTTTGTCTCCCGGCGTATCAGTTTAAGCAGCTCACTACGCATGCTCAAAGGTGAGACAGCAAGCGGTGCATAACTGCGATCCTTTTCGGCTATCCTGTCCTTGCAGATATCCTTGAACAGTCTGGATGCCGCCTTTCCTATCTCCTGATCATATGTGATGATTGAAAGGTCTGTATACTGCTTTGCTGTTTTCTCGTTGTAATTGCCGGTAGAGATCTGGGTGATGTATTTCTTTTCCGAACTGCCGTCCTTCCCCGTTTTTTCGAATACTATCTGACACATTTTGGAGTGGACTTTGTAATTATCCGTACCGTAATAAACTCTGCACCCTGCCGCAGAAAGCTTTTCTGCCCATGCCAGGTTCTTTTCTTCATCAAATCTGGCGCGAAGTTCAAGCACCACTCTGACTTTTTTACCCGTTCTTGCAGCATATATAAGATAATCAGCGATCTTAGGGTTCGATGCCAGACGGTAGATGGTTATGCGTATTTCACTGACATCAGGTGAAAAAGAAGCCTCCCGCAGCAGACCCAGGAAAAGGTCCATGGAATCCTGCGGATATGACGAGAGCAAGTCTCTCTTCTTTACCATATCAATTATGTTTCCACGTATGTTTTTTGTCTGATCCACAGGAATGTTCGGCTTATATGTGATAGTCGGCTTCAGTTCCGCAGGAAGCAGTTTTTCGAGTTCTTCCACATATGAAAAAACTATCCTCGTTGTTGTGAACATCTGCCGGTCATCCAGATTGAGTGTATTTGCGAAGTAGGCCCTAAGCGCTTTACCCGGGCGTCCGTCAGTGATCAGCTTGTCTGCCGGGCCGTACTTTCTGCGTCTCAGGGCATCCCTCATTTCTCCCGCTGTGTTAGCAGAACCGGTCCCGCCGGAGGCCTCGGCATTTCGCGCAATGTCTATTACATGCAGCTCAAGCGGCACAAACGGTACAAACAGAGTGTCTGCAAACATCTTTATGATATCTTCGGTCAGAACATATCTGAAGTCCTCTCCGGGCAGCACTTTTATCTGCGGCAGTGAGCGCGGGATATCTATGAAACCGAACTTGTCCTCAAGCTCAGCATCAAGAGCTGCCATTATATACGGCCTCTCCTCATCGATAGCAGGCATAGGTTCATCAGCATCCAGCACCTTTACTTTAAGGTTGTCCTTTATATCATCTCTGAAGAAATCAAAGCATCTGCCCCGGTCTTCATCGCTGAGCTGCCATGGCTCGAGTCTTGTGACTCCTGCATCAGCCAGCTTGCTTTCAACAAGACCATAAGCCATGTCCTTCTTCATCAGAAGACCCGGCACCAGATCAAGTATGCGCCTGAGCTGCTCAGCGGCTGTCATCCCTGATTTTTCGTCGATCAGGTCATCACCCTCATCGTCTTCGCCCAGCAGGCTTCCAACCCTTACCTTGAAAAATTCTTCAAGGTTGGAAACAAATATGGCTATAAAACGCAGGCGTTCAAAAAGAGGCACTGAATCATCCAGTGCCTCTTCGAGCACACGCTCATTGTATCTCAGCCATGAGATCTCTCTATTCTGCGTGAAGCCTTCTTCGTATAGCATTATTTTCTCTTAGCGTCAGAGCGTTTTACGTCAGGGCGTTCGAGGTTGATGCGGTTCTGGCTGTCGATCTCTGTGACCTTTACCTTTACCACGTCACCGATGTTCATGACGTCTTCGACTTTTGCTACTCTGTGATCTGCCATCTTCGAGATGTGCAGCAGACCTTCCTTGCCAGGCAGGATCTCGAGGAATGCTCCGAAGTTCATGATCCTTGTGACCTTACCTTCATATGTCTCGCCTACCTCAACATCCTTAGTGATGAGTTCGATCTCTCTGCGTGCAGCGTCAGCGCTTTCCTGATCAACTGCGTAAATTGCGATGAATCCGACATCTTCATCAGAGATATCGATCTTGGCGCCTGTCTCATCAACGATTCTGTTGACAGTCTTTCCTCCCGGTCCGATGACCAGTCTGATCTTGTCAGGGTCGACTCTCATGCTGATGAATCTAGGAGCATACTTGCTGAGCTCAGCCCTTGGTTCGGGGATCTCTTCAAGCATGTTCTCGAGGATCTTGGCTCTGCCGATCTTGGCCTGCTCAAGTGCCTGCTCAAGGATTTCTCTGTTAAGGCCGTGAACCTTGATATCCATCTGAAGAGCCGTTACGCCGTCAGGAGTACCTGTGACCTTGAAGTCCATGTCGCCCAGGAAGTCTTCCATTCCCTGGATGTCTGATAGGATCGCAAACTTGCTTGAACCATCCTCATTGAATCCTTCGATGAGTCCCATTGCGATTCCGGATACCGGCTTCTTGATAGGAACGCCTGCGTCCATCAGTGCGAGTGTGGATCCGCATGTTGATGCCATCGAGGAAGAACCGTTTGAAGACATTACCTCAGAGACTACTCTGATAGCATATGGGAATTCCTCTTCGCTTGGGAGTACAGGCAGAAGAGCTCTTTCTGCGAGAGCTCCGTGTCCGATCTCTCTTCTTCCAGGTGATCTGCTCGGCTTAGCCTCGCCTGTGCAGTAACCCGGGAAGTTGTACTGATGCATGTATCTCTTGCGTGTCACATCATCATCGATTCCATCGAGGAACTGAGCCTCTGAAAGCGGTGCGAGTGTAGCAATTGAGAGAACCTGTGTCTGGCCTCTCTTGAAGAGTCCGGATCCGTGTGTTCTAGGAAGATAACCGGTCTCGCTCCAGAGCGGTCTGATCTCGTCTGGCCTTCTGTTGTCAGGACGTACACCCTCTTCGAGGATGCGGCGTCTTACTTCTTCCTTCTTGATGTTGTAGAGAACCTCGTCTACCTCGGACATTCTGTCTTCGAACTCCTCAGCAAAGTGCTCCTTTGCGTCGACAGCGACAGCGTCCATGTTGGCGAGTCTCTCCTGCTTGTCAAATGTATAGATGGCGTCTACCATCTTCTGATTAGCGTATTCTCTGACAGCTGCGTCAACGTCTTCACCTGCTTTGAATACTACATACTGCTGCTTTTCTTTGCCGACCTCTGCAACGATTTCCTTGATGAATCTGCAGATGTTCTTGATCTCTTCGTGTCCTGTAAGGATAGCTTCGAGCATCTGATCTTCAGGGAGTTCGTTAGCTCCGGCTTCAACCATCATGATGGCTTCTTCGGTACCGCATACCGTAAGGTTGAGGTCGGATACCTGTCTCTGCTCAAAAGTAGGGTTGATGACGAAATCTCCGTCAACTCTTCCTACTACAACACCTGCAGTCGGACCGTCCCAAGGGATGTCAGAGATTGCGATCGCTGTCGAAGTACCGATGAGCGATGCTACCTCAGGTGAGCAGTCGTGGTCTACTGACAGAGCAGTAGCAGCTACTACTACATCATTTCTGTAGCCCTTCGGGAAGAGCGGTCTGAGAGGTCTGTCGATGAGTCTCGAGATGAGTGTTGCCTTCTCGCTCGGACGTCCTTCTCTCTTGATGTATCCGCCAGGGATCTTCCCGACAGCATAGAGTTTTTCTTCAAAATTGCATGTAAGCGGGAAGAAATCCACATCCTGCTTTGGTTCCTTGCTTGCGCAAACCGTGCAGCTTACGACCGTATCTCCGTATCTGACCGTTGCCTGTCCGTTTGCCTGTTCAGCCAGCTTGCCGATCTCGACTTCGAGGAGTCTTCCGCCAAGTGCTGTTCTGAATGTTCTGTAATCTTCAAATCTACCCATTTATTAACAACTCCTTCCTGTTAATCATTTCTTTCCTATGGGCATTAACTAAATACATACAAAGCGGGAGGCGTGCTCCCGCTTCGATGTCTGCTATTATTTTCTCAGTCCGAGACGAGCGATAAGGCTTCTGTATCTGTCGATATCTGTCTCTCTGAGGTACTTGAGAAGGTTTCTTCTCTGTCCTACCATCTTCAGAAGACCTCTTCTGGAGTGGTGGTCTTTATGATGCTCTTTGAGGTGCTCATTGAGGTCGTTGATCCTGTAAGTAAGGATAGCTACCTGTACTTCCGGGGAACCTGTGTCGCCTTCTTTAACAGCATACTCTTTGATGATTTCCTGTTTTTTCTCTTTTGTAAGCATAAAAATAAACTCCTTTTCGTTAGTTCGCCCGCTCTGCGTGGCCGTCGGAGATGCGAACCACTGCGGCGCGGGTATATTGAATTGATTTACAACGTTGGTATATTAACACGAATAAAACGTGATGTCTATCATTTTTTTCGATAATTCAATGCATTCTCGCAGTCACGGGAAATCTGGGCAAAGAGCTCTTCCTTGTTCCTGAATTTCCTCTCTCCGCGCGAGAAATGGTCGAAATAAACCGCGACTTCCTTCCCGTAAGCATCATCATCATAATCGAAGATATTGGTCTCGATGGTTTTTTGTCTGCTGCCTTCATTTACGGTCGGATTAAGACCGATATTGGACACACTGTTATAATCCGCACCATCAATATGGATCCTGCTGAAGTACACACCATTCGGAGGGAGCATCTGTCTGGCCGGTGCCGGGATGTTGATGGTAGGAATGCCCATTCTGCTCCCCAGTCTCTTTCCGTGCCTGACTGTTCCCGTAAACGAATAAGGTCTTCCGAGCAGCTTTGCTGTCATTTCCATATTCCCTGTAGATATCATCTCACGTATAAGAGTTGAGCTGACGACCTCACCATCTACGACAACGGCTTCATGTATGCTCAGACCCATTCCCGCAGCTTCACATTCATTGCGAAGTGTGTCGGGTCTGCCCATTGCTCTTGCACCATAGGTGTAATTGAATCCTACCGAGACATATCCGGCATTCAGTTTGTCTTTCACGATGTTTTCAAAGAAATCGTGAGCCTGCATCGTCATGATATACTCATCGAACGGTACATTGACAAGGATATCAAAGCCCATGTCCTCTATCAGCGCGATCTTTTCCTCCTCTGTGCAGATGAGTTTGACCGCATCCGGATCGCTGTCGTCACGTCTGAGTATAAAGTTGAACGGATGGTTGGAGAAAGTGAAGCACAGGGAATTAAGATCCTGTTCTTCTGCAGCAGCAAGCGCCGCAAGGAATATTTCTCTGTGTCCGATGTGTATGCCGTCGAAATTTCCAAGTGCTACAGAGGTCTTTTTTTCAAGATTCAGTTGATCAAGATCGTTTATTACTATCATTTTTGTCTATTTAATTACTTTTTTCGGTACCAGGGAGCCGTTTTCAACTTCACCGATCCCCAGAAATGAGCCGTTTCCGTATACGCGGTACAGCCCGTCAAAAGATGACTGTTCAGTGACGCGGAATCCGTTGCCCCAGGAACTGTTTCCGTTTATAAAGGCGGTAATTCTGTTATCGTTAAGTTCAATCTTTCCCAGCTTTTCCAGAGTAATATCAGCAGGAATGAGCATGGTATTCATCGGATCTTCCGCCTCGATGATCTCCTCTATCGTGTAAGAGTCTTCTATCCTGAAGTATCCCGATGCAGTACGTGTCAATGCAGTCATCGCAGCGCCGCATCCCAGTTCACGTCCTATATCATCACAAATGGTGCGTATATAAGTACCTTTGGAACAGGAAACATCAAATTCGATTTCCCCGCTTACAAGGTCGATTTTCGTTACCGAATTATCATAGATGATTATCTCACGCGGGCTGATCTCAAAAGCCTTTCCCTCACGCGCGAGGTCATATGCTCTTCTGCCGTCTATCTTAAGCGCCGAGTACTTCGGAGGTATCTGCATAACATGGCCTGTATAGGCCTTAAATGCCTCTCTCACGTCCTTTTCGCTTACTTTTGAATATCCGGCGGTTTCAAGGATTTTTCCCGTTATATCGAGCGTATCGGTCGTGATGCCGAGCTTCATCGAAGCGTGATACGACTTTGTATCCTTGTCATAATATTCGATGATACGGGTGGCTTTTCCCACGCATACAGGCAAAACGCCCGTAGCCATAGGGTCGAGCGTTCCTGTGTGTCCTATTTTTTTAATATTAAGCACGTGCCTCAGTTTGGAACAGACATCCTGCGATGTCCATCCGGCCGGCTTATTTACGTTTATGATCCCGTCTGTCATTTCTTTCAGTTTGCATTCACGGTATCGATGAGCACCGGAATCAGCAGCTTTTCTGCCTCCTCAAGAGGTGCAAAGAATGTGCATCCTGCTGCCAGCACGTGCCCGCCTCCGCCGAATTTCGCTGCAGCTGCAGCCATGTTAGCGTAGTTCCTTCCCCTGAGGCTGGCCCTGACATTGGTCTCAGTTTCCTTGAACAGACATGCTCCTTCTACTCCGTCAATACTCATCATCTTCTGGATTATCCCGTCTGCCTCATCAAGAGTGCAGCCGTTTTCCCTGAGCAGCTCCTGGGTCACCTTTCCGACGGCAAGTTTGCCATCTGCATAGAAGTTAAGATCTGAGATGACCTCGCTTTCCATCTTAAGTGCCTCTTTTGATCTGCGGTCGTAAATAAGTGCTGATATCACTTTGGAGTTGAAGCCTTCTATCTTGTAAAGATGTCCGGCTATCTCGTGCGAACGGCTTGTCGTATTACTATGCTGGAAATTTCCCGTGTCTGTAGTAATGGCAGTGAAGATACAGTTGGCAATATCAAGAGATATCTCTACGCCAAGAGCTCTTATCACGTTGTACACTATTTCTCCTACAGCAGCTGCCTTAGGCTCGATACGCGCAAAATCGTATCTGATCTCCTTTGCCTTGGTGGCATGGTGATCGAAGCACCCTTTTAGACGTCCTCTCTCCCATGCTTTCTCCCTGCCTGTAATGCGGTTCATCCCATTGCAGTCTATCATAAGTGAAAGCTGTACATCATCGAGCACACTGTCATCAGTTGTAGTGCATCCGCATTCCAGAAAGTCGAGGTTTTTAGGCACAGGTTCGTTGATCATGACATATGCCTGCTTGCCGAGGCTTCTGAGCGCAAGGCAAAGCGCCGAGCATGAGCCCAGCGCATCCCCGTCCATGTTGGTGTGCGGGAACAGCAGTATGCCGTCAAGATCTTTCATTATTGTTGCAATACTTTTTATTGTGTCGTTCATTCCTCGTTGCTGTATGTAAGGCTGTCGATAATGGAATCGATATGCCTGCCGTAATCCTGTGATGAGTCAAGTTTGAAAATGAGTTCAGGTGTGTGTCTCAGCTTGATGTCTCTCGACACCTGACCTCTTATGGCGCCTTTTGCGCGCTCAAAACCTGCGAGAACGCCTGAATATACCATCTCTTTGTCTTCATCTGAAAGGCATACCGGTGAAACGTAGATCGTAGCATAGCTCAGATCACGTGTCACATCGACTCCTGTGATGCTTATTATTCTTGATGTAAGTGCCGGGTCCTTTGCTCCGTTGATGAGAAAGCCGCTTACGCTCTTTTTTATCTCTTCACTGAGCCTGCCCTGTCTGTATTTAGCCATTTTATCTCCGTTATTAACGTGCTACTTCAACCATGTTGAAACACTCGATCACATCGTCAGGCTTGACGTCGTTGTACTTCTCGATACCGAGTCCGCACTCGTATCCTGCAGCGACTTCTCTGACGTCGTCCTTGAATCTTCTGAGTGAACTGATAACGCCCTCGTGTACTACAATGCCGTCTCTTACCAGTCTTATCTGGGCGTTTCTCTTTACGATACCTTCGTTTACATAGCATCCGGCGATTATGCCGACACCAGGTACCTTGAATGTATCTCTGACGACAGCCTTTCCGAGCACTTCTTCCTTATATTCAGGATCGAGCATTCCCTTCATAGCATCCTGGATTTCATCGATAATGTCGTAAATGACTCTGTAGAGCCTGATCTCGACATCAGCAGCCTGTGCCTGGTTAGTAACGGCAGTAGTCGGCCTGACGTTGAATCCGATGATGATGGCATTGGAAGTCTCGGCGAGCATTACGTCGGACTCATTGATCGTACCAACACCGCTGTGGATGACATTGATCTTGACTTCAGGAGTCTCAAGCTTCTCGAGAGAAGTGATGATAGCTCCGACAGATCCCTGAACATCTGCTTTTACGATGAGATTGAGCTCCTTAGCCTCACCCTCCTGGATCTGGCTGAAGAGTTTTTCGAGAGTCATGCTGGCATTCTTGGCCAGGACTTCTTCTCTCATCTTCTCCTTACGGTTTGCTGCGATCTCACGCGCTGTCTTGTCATCTCTTACTACGTTGAATGCGTCACCTGCATCAGGTACATCTGAAAGACCGAGTATTTCTACAGCAGTAGCCGGACCGGCCTTGCGGATGGTCTTGCCCTTGTCATCTGTCATTACACGGATCTTTCCGGACGTGGTTCCTGCTACTACGCTCTGTCCGGTCTTGAGAGTACCATTGGAAACGAGGAGAGTTGCAACAGGGCCCTTTGCCTTGTCGAGTCTTGCCTCGATGACAGTTCCGAGTGCCAGTCTGTCAGGATTTGCTCTGAGTTCGAGCATATCTGCCTGCAGAAGGATCATCTCGAGCAGGTCCGTGATTCCCTGGCCTTTCTTTGCAGATACAGGAACGGATATTACATCGCCGCCCCAGTCTTCTACGAGTACACCGTGCTCCATGAGTTCCTGCTTTACTCTGTCCGGATTTGCACCCGGTTTGTCCATCTTGTTTATTGCAACGATGATAGGAACGTTCGCAGCCTTTGCGTGGCTTATGGATTCTATGGTCTGAGGCATTACTCCGTCATCTGCAGCTACTACGAGTACTGCTATATCTGTGACCTGTGCACCTCTTGCACGCATCGTTGTAAAAGCTTCATGTCCAGGAGTATCAAGGAATACGATCTTTCTACCGTTGATCGTTACCTCGGACGCACCGATGTGCTGTGTGATACCGCCCGACTCTCCGGCAGTTACATTTGTGTTTCTGATTGCATCAAGCAGCGAAGTCTTACCGTGGTCAACGTGTCCCATAACAGTGATGATAGGCGGACGAGGCTTGAGTTCGCTCTCTGCATCCTCATGTGTATCAATACCCGGTTCCTCTATCTCAGGCTCTTCTTCAGTTACAACGATCTGAAGGCCGAGATCCTCTGCGAGCATCTCTACAGCATCCTTGTCGAGAGTCTGATTGATCGTTGCCATAACACCCATCTGCATCATTGCCATGATGATCTTGCTGACGCTGATCTCAGCCTGCTCTGAAAGACCTGCCACAGTGATCGGAACTGTTACGGCTATTGTTCCTTCTGGCAGGAGTTCTTCTGCTGTAGGTTCCTCTACGACTTTGGTCTTGTATTTTCTCTTATGACGCTCCTGCTTTTCGAGAGCAGCTTCATCATAGATATTGTTGGTGTTGTTTCTGCGGCTTCCCGGGCCGTCTTCACGTCTGTCGAATCTTGACTGCTTGTCTCTGTCGCGGTTATCGAAAAACTTTTTGCTCTTACCCTTGGAAGCCTTTCCTCCGCCTGAAGCAGGTGCCGGAGCAGGTCTTTCACCCTGAGGCTTTCTCGGACGGTCCTGGCGCTCCTGACGGTCCTGACGCTCCTGACGGTCAGGACGATCTTTGCGGTCCTTACGTTCTGAGCGATCCTGACGGTCTTTTCCGCCTTCTCCCTTGTTTCTGGAAGATTTTTTCTTATCACCCTCAGCAGCCTTGCTCTGAGCTCTCTTTTCGCGCATCTGCCTCTTCTGCTCTTCAGCCTTTTTCTTTTCAGTCTCTGCGTCCGAGATCTTTTTGAAACGCATCGGCTTGCCAGGAGCATTGACATACTCTTCTTCCTTTGCCGGTTCAGGCTTTGCAGGTTCTGCTGTTTCAGGTTCTTTTGCAGCAGGAACCTCAGCCTTTGCAGGTTCAGGTTCAGCAGCGGCAACGACCGCTTCTTCTTCCGGTTTCTCTTCCACAGCTTCTTTCATTTCAGTTACTGCAGGTTCATCCGGAACATCCGGTTTTTCTTCAGGCTGCTGTGGTACTTCAGGCTCTTTTACTGCAGCAGGAATCTCAGCTGCAGGTGCCTCAGGCTCTTCAGCTTCAGGCTCAGCGGCTGTTACTGTTTCTTCAGCAGGCTCTTCTTTTTTAGGAGCCACAGGCTTCTTTGGGATAAC
This sequence comes from uncultured Eubacteriales bacterium, assembly GCA_902801255.1. GTDB lineage: Bacteria > Bacillota > Clostridia > Peptostreptococcales > Anaerovoracaceae > Crickella. The sequence continues at coordinate 49,445 of CADCHO010000006.1, forward strand.
CGGCTTGCCGACCGGCGGCTTAGGCTTTGCTCCATCCTTATGGACCACCGGGATTGCTTTTATCTTAGGCTTGTTTCCGCCGGTTCTGGATCCCTGGGAAGTTCCTCTCATCATGTTGATGGATCTTGTCAGCCTCTCCGCTGCCTGATCCTCAACTGTAGATCTTGCGGAACTGATTGCGATTCCCAGCTTTTCCGCATAACCTTTTAATTCCTGTATACTTATGTCAAGTTCTTTGATAAGTTCGCTAACTTTCTTTGACATCCATACCTCCTTGGTAGCTGCCGGACAGCTGTCCGATCAGACTACTGATCTCCTTCTCATCTAGATTTCGCTTGCACACACGATTGAACGCCTTCCTCTTAACCGCGTTCCTGATGCATTCTTCGCTCCTGCAAAGATAGAATCCTCTTCCTTCAGCCCTTCCGTCTGTATCAACGACCGGGTCCTGTCCCTTGAGCACGAATCTTATCAGCTCTTCCTGAGGTTTCGACTCTCTGCATGCAATGCATCTTCGCATCGGCTTAGTTGTTTTGTGTCTCCTCAATTTCAGTGACCTCTCCGGCTTCTCCTGTTTCGGAATCTTCATATTCATCGAATGCGAAGCCCATCTCTTTGAGCTGATCATTGCTCTTGATATCGATCTTCCATCCGCTGACTCTTGCAGCAAGTCTTACATTCTGACCTTCACGTCCGATTGCAAGCGACAGCTGCTGTTCAGGTACGACTGCTGTAGCAGCCTTTTCGTCTTCGTTGATGTAAACACCTTCAACGATGGCAGGTCTCAGCACGTTGCTGATCAGAACTGCAGGATCCTCGTCCCAGACGATGATATCTATCTTTTCACCAAAGAGCTCGTCAGCAATGTTCTGAACTCTCGCTCCTCTGTTACCTACACATGCGCCTACAGGATCTACATTAGGGTCGTGCGAGTAAACGGCGATTTTTGTGCGGGAGCCTGCTTCACGGGCTGTGCCCTTGATTTCTACAGTTCCGTCCGCGATCTCAGGGATCTCGAGCTCAAACAGACCTCTTACAAGTCCCGGATGTGATCTTGAGAGCAGGACCTGAGGTCCCTTGTTCTCTTTCTTTACATCCATTACGTAAACCTTGATGCGGTCTCCCGGTTTGAAGTTCTCAGTCCTTACCTGCTCAGATGCAGGTACGCGGCCTTCAGTTCTGCCGAGGGAAATGAGCATTGTTCCGTTTGAGATCCTCTCGACCTTGCCCGTAACGATAGTTCCCTTCTTCTCGATGAACTCATTGTAGGAATTAGTGCGTTCAGCTTCTCTGTTCTTCTGCACGAATACCTGCTTGGCGCCCTGTGCGGCGATCCTGTTGAAATCTCTCGGATCGATCTCATACTCGACTACATCACCGATTTCGTAACCGTCGTATATTTCCTTTGCATCCTCGATCGAGATCTGAGTCAGATCGTCTTCGACTTCCTCAACTACCTCCATGCCCATGTAAACAGTGACATTGCCCTCGCTCATATCTACATCGACTCGTACATTGGATGCTCCGTAATTCTTCCTGTATGCATTCTCAATAGAGTCTTTTATTGCTCCTATGATCTCTTCTTCTGAAAGATTCTTTTCTTTTTTGAGATCTGCAAATGCATCTAGAAATTCCTTGCTCATTGTCTCCTCCTGATTTTCTGTTTATTAGAAAACTACTGCTAAATTTATCTTTGCTATTTTATCGGCAGGTATGGCAAGTTCACCTGCTCCCGTATCTATCATCACGATGCCGTCCTTCTTGCCTGAGAGTATCCCCTCGTGTGATTTACTGCCGTTTATCTGCTCATAGGTTTTAACTTCTACGGCTCTTCCGGCAAAACGCACATAGTCGGAATCCTTTATAAGCTCTCTGTCGAGTCCTGCCGAACATACTTCGAGATTATAGCTGCGCTCTATGATGTCATTCTCATCGAGCATTCCGCTCAGCCATACGTTCACCTTTTCACAGTCATCTATGCTGACATACTCTGACTCCGCATCGGCCGGCTTATCCAGGCTCACTCTAAGGACCCATGACGGTCCTTCTTTTTTATATTCGACTTTATAGATGTCAAGTCCGTTCTCTTTAAGGAACGGCATCAGCATCTCAGTTACACGTCTGCTGATATCCTCTTTTGCCATGTTATCACCGTAGAAAAATCCAAACATAAGTGAAAGAGTGGGAGTCCCCACTCTTTCGAAACGTTAGCTTACTTTGCACTTATACCACCAAAGCTGAGTAATTGCAAGTATTTTATTGAATCAGCCCTGAATTGGCACATTTATTCTGTTAATTGCCCGGGGTCGGGACCGGAACCGGGATGACTGCGTTCGGATCCGGAACAGGGATGACTGCATTAGGATCCGGAACAGGAATAACCGCATTCGGATCTGCAGGAGCAGGCTCTTTCTTCTTTTCAGGAGGTGGATCAGGCGGCTGGGTTCCTTTAGTATAATACTCGCCGTTCTTTACTATGACGTTATCAGGTCTTGATTTGTATTCTCCGCCTTTAGCCCTCTTTACCTTGCTCATTATTTTGCTCCAGAGCTTGGCTGCCGTAGCTGAAGTCGTATCGAGCTCTATGTTGTTATCAGTACCTATCCACAGAGCCGCAGCGTACTTAGGTGTGAATCCGTCGAACCAGATATCCCATGTCTCATCAGTGGTTCCTGTCTTTCCTCCGACTTCTTCTCCATCGATCGCAGCATCATATGCGATACCGTCTGACACTACTGTCTGGAGTACATCCGTCATGATATATGCGACACCTTCGTCCAGGACTTTTGTTTCTTCGGATTTGCCTTCCAGGAGTATCTTGCCATCGCTGTCAGTTACCTTTGTGTAGCAGATTCCGGAATTGCGTACTCCGCCGTTTGGAAATACCGCATATGCGAGAGCCATATCCAGCGGTGTGACTCCCTGTGTCATGGCTCCAAGTCCGAGCGCAGCGAGGTTGACATCATTGTAAGCTTCATTTGTGTCATCGATCGCGGTGCTTATGCCGAACTTCTTTACCATCTCCATTGAGTAGTCAGTACCGATCTGTGCAAGGATCTTTACGGCACAGGTGTTGATCGACTGTTGGATAGCACGTCTGAAGGTCTTGTATCCGCTGTATGTCCTGCTGAAATTCTTAGGCCATTCCTTTCCCTTGACCTTCATTTTTTCGTCCTTGACTCCGGAACTGACAGTTATGTAGTCTCCCCACATGCTTGTTCCCTGGCTGTCATATCCGGTATCCTTGAACTTGAATTTTTTACCCTCACTTTCATATTCGAAGCTCTTCTGCAGAGCCGGAGCATATACTGCGATAGGCTTGATGGAGGATCCCGGCTGACGCGGGCTTACAGCTCTGTTAAAGAGCTTTTCTCCGTTCGTTTTTCTCGTACCCGCCATCGCTTTGATCTCACCTGTACCGACCTCAACGATGACCATGGCTCCTTCTACTTTTGCCTCATCGCTCTTGGCACTAGGGAAATTGTCCTTCTTTTTGAATTCCTTGGTTATCACCTTCTGCGCCTGCGAGTCAAGCGTCGAGTAGATATTGAGGCCCTTAGTGTATATCAGTTTTTCTGCCTGCTCCTCACTGAGGTTGTACTGTACCATAAGGTCATTCTTTACAGTGTCAAGCAGATAGTCCTTGAATGATGAACTGGAGCTCATGCTTGCTCCGCCCGGGTTTATGAATTCTTCCAGCGGTCTCTTGGCCGCATCAGCTTCTCCCTGTGTTATATATCCCTGCTCCGCCATAAGGTCGAGCACCAGATAACGTCTTTCGCGGGATACATCATTGGCAAACAGTTCATCGTCCAGTTTCGTAGTCGTTTCTGCTCCGTCGTCTTCAGTCATCAGAAGTGCGTACACTCCCGGAGCCTGAGGAAGTGAGGCAAGTGCTGCGCATTCCTCAAGTGTGAGGTCTTCGACCTCGGTGCCGAAGTACTTCTTGGCTGCTGTATCAACACCGTAGCATCCGTATCCCAGATAGATCGTATTGAGGTATGCTGTCAGTATCTCTTCCTTGCCCAGGGACTCTTCGATCTGATATGCGTAATACATCTCGATGATCTTACGTTTTATCGACCTTACGCTCTTCTCTTCAGGAAGGAATATGTTACGGGCAAGCTGCTGTGTAATGGTACTTGTTCCGCTTATCTCACCGCCGCCCGAAACCGAGTTCCATATGGCTCCGAATATTCTCCTGAAATTGAATCCCTTATGCGTCCAGAAAGTCTTATCCTCGACTGCAATGAATGCATTCTTCAGGTTTTCAGGAAGCTCTTCGTATTTTGCAATCTCGCGGTTCTCGGACAGATAGATATCATCTGTGAGGTTGCCCTTGTCATCGTAAATATGAGTGCTGACTTCCAGGGTGTTATATATCTGCTCAGGATGGATCGTGTCTGCGTGTGCAATGGTTATTGCTGTATACGCTCCGCCTGCTATACCGCCAACAATACCGAGAGCTATCATTATCTCGATAAGAGCCAGCAGCCATCCGAAGAATCCTTTTTTCTTTTTGATTTTGATTTTCTTCTTGCCGCCCGGCTTTTTGCCGGCAGGTTTCTTACTTTCCGCAGCTGCCTTGGCTTCCGCAGCTGCCTTGGCTTCTGCAGCTTTCTTTGCAGCAGCGGTTTTATTTGCAACGGTTTTTTTATCTTTCAGCGTCTTCCCTGATGATTTTGCTTTTACAGGAACACCCTGCTTAACAGCTTTTACAGGCTTTACAGCCTTCTTTCCTTTTGCCGCCTCCATCTCCGCGACAATGGCTGCCTCAAGTTTAGCTTCATACTCGGCCTTCTGCCTTGCTTCTTCAGCCCTTTTAGCAGCTTCTTCTGCTATTCTGGCCGCTTCGGCTTTCCTTATCGCTTCTTCTCTCGCGAGCAGTCTCTGTCTCTCTGCTTCGGCTGCTTTAGCTGCCCTGCGTGCATCCTGCTGCTGTGCGATCTTCTTTTTCAGTGCGGTTTTGGCAGATTCGAATTTCTTTGAAAATTCGGACTGGCTCTGTACAGCTGCCTTTTGAGTGCCTGCTTTTGCAGACTCCGGATCTCCTCTTCTGCTGTAATCTTCAGGCAAACCGTATTCCTTCTTCGGTTCCGCCGCAGCAGGTTCTTCAGCATCAGGAATTTCAGGTTCTGCTGCCTCAGGAGCAGGAGTTTCATCCGGCGATGGTTCCGGTGCAGTTTCCTGTACCGGTTCTTCCGGCTTATTATCAAAATCAAACGTAAGCCCTTCGGTATCATCGGGCACATTGTCAAAGTCAAATGAAAGACTTGCCGGGCCCTGCTTTCTGCCCATATTTGCAGATGCATTGCGGCTGTCCTGAGTGATCTCTCTGACCTTGTCGTTATTATTATTGTTGTCGAACTGATCTGTTGTCATCTCTATCTCCGACAGTCATTTATAATTACACTTCAAACACAAAAAGTGCGGACTTTTTAGTTCCGCACCATTTTAGCACAAAATGTTGTCATTATATCCATTTATGACGCTATATTTAGATTAAGATGTATTAAGGTAACTATTGGGTTTTCACCTTTTGAGCATGCGCATGGAGTTCAATATGCAGATCACCGCAACGCCCACATCGGCAAATACGGCTACCCACATATTGGCTATGCCAAGTGCTCCCAGAACGAGGCATGCAAACTTCACGAGCAACGCAAATGCTATGTTCTGTTTCGATATACCGAGAGTCTTGCGTGCTATGCCCATGACAGCCGGCATCCTGCCTATATCATCATCCATTATGACGACATCTGCAGCTTCGATCGCAGCATCGGAGCCAAGTGATCCCATAGCTATTCCGACATCCGCAACCGAGAGCACCGGAGCATCGTTGATGCCGTCTCCAATAAACGCGAGTCTTCCGCGCTTTTTATCGGCCTTCTCACCAGAGCCTGCCTCTTTTCTCAGGCCATCCAGAAGGTCCTCCACGACACTCACCTTATCCTGAGGCAGAAGCTCTGCCCGGTATTCTGTGATCCCAAGCTCAGCAGCTACAGCTGAGGCGACTTTCTCCGAGTCACCCGTAAGCATTATCACGGATCTCACACCGGCCTTCAGCATTTCGCTTATTGCTTCTTTAGCGCCCTTCTTAGGCACGTCTGCAACTATGATAGTACCGATATATTTTCCGTTTTTTGCGACATAGCAGTTTGTACCGCTGACTTTAGCATCTATTTCAGGCAGGTTTATACCCTCTTCATCGAAGAATCCTCTGTTTCCGACAGTTATGGTATCGCTTCCGGCTTTTGCGGTTATTCCCTTGCCCGCAACATTCCTCACATCTTTTATCTTCGACTGTGCTATAGGATCATCGCACGCTTCTATTATCGCTGCTGCTATAGGATGCGTTGAACCTGCTTCTGCTGCAGCGGCATATCTGATAATCTCATCCTTATCATAGCCTTCAGCGGTTTCAACCGTTGCGACCCTGAACCTTCCCTCTGTAAGCGTGCCTGTCTTATCGGACACCACTGTATCGAGGTTTGCCAGTAATTCAAGATAGTTTGATCCTTTAACAAGCACCCCTTTTGATGACGCCGCTCCTATGCCGCCGAAAAACGCGAGAGGAACCGATATGACAAGAGCGCAAGGGCACGAAATAACCAGAAATGTACACGCTCTGAGCACCCATTTGCCAAATTCAGCAGTAAAGTGTCCGGATATCAGCGGAGGAATGAACGCAAGTATTACTGCCGCTATGACCACCGCAGGAGTGTAATAATGCGCAAATCTGGTGATGAAGTTCTCCGTAACCGATTTGCGCGACGATGCTTCTTCTACAAGTTCAAGTATCTGCGATACCGTGCAGTCGTCGAATTCCTTTTCCGCCTTTATCCTGAGCAGAGTCTCGCCGTTTATACAGCCCGATATTACCTGCTCGCCCTCGCTGACGAGTCTTGGGAGTGATTCACCGGTCAGAGCCGAAGTATTGACGAAGCCGCTTCCCTCTATAACTATGCCATCGGTAGGAACCTTCTCGCCCGGCTTTATGACCAGTATGTCTCCCACCTCTATATCGTCGGGATCTATGACTTCAATGCTGCCGTCTTCCGCTTCACGATTGGCAAAGTCAGGTGCCATGCTCATAAGATCCGCTATCGATCCTCTGGACTTGCCTACTGCATATCCCTGGAAGAACTCTCCTACCTGATAGAACAGCATTACCGCGACAGCTTCACCGAACTCCCTGCATCCGAAAGCGCCTATGGTAGCCAGAGTCATCAGGAAGCTCTCATCAAAAAGCTGACGGTTCTTTATCCCGATAAGGCACTTCCTGACAACATCGTGTCCTACGATGAAGTAAGGAACGAGATACAGAAGCAGTTCTGCGATCATTCCGCCCGTCGTATCAGGGAACAGGCCCATATGCTCTGCGATCATCAGTATCACGAACAGTACGAACGCGATACCGATCTCTTTTAATTCTTTTTTCTGTTTTTCAGTAAATCTATCCATATTTCAGCAGTTCACATCGTTATAAAACGACTTTGCAATCAGGCTCGACCTTTGCGATGCATTTGACCGCTTCATCAACCACTTTATCGAATATCTCGTCATCGGCCTCGATCATCATCTTCTGAGTCATGAAGCTCACTGAAGCATCTGTAACGCCGTCGATCTTCTTGACAGCTTCTTCCATTTTTGCAGCGCAGTTTGCGCAGTCGAGGTCGATGAGTTTGAATTTCTTTTTCATTTTCTTTTCTCCTTTTGTTTACACTGGATAATTACTCTTCGATGTGCTCCTTGCCCATCTCAATTATTGTTTTTACGTGATCGTCATCGAGGGAGTAGTATATCGCCTTTCCCTCGCGGCGGCTCTTGACAAGCTTGCCCGTTTTAAGAGCTTTGAGCTGATGTGATACAGCTGACTGATTCATCTCAATGTCCTCGCATATCTCGCTGACATTCTTTTCACCGTCAAAGAGATCATACAGGATCTTGATGCGTGTCGAATCCGCAAACATCTTAAAGAGCTCCGCAAGCTCGAGAAGTTCCTCCTCTCCCAGATCTTTTATAATGTAGTCGTTTTCTGTCATCTGTTATTCCCTTCATAAGAAAACATATGCTGATACATTCATATGAATATATTAGCATATGTTCATTATAAGTCAATACCTGTTCTCAAATTATTTCTCAGTCTTCAAATCCGTTCCAGACAGGTATTCCTGTGTAGATCTGAGGCTCCTCCTCGCCTCTCAGGACTCTGAGTGCTCCGGCTGCCATGGCTTCGTGCTCCACCTCTCCGGGATATGAATATACCGGAGCGATCCAGCCGCAGCGTTCATTGATATATTCGTATATATCGTTGAATCTCAGAAGACCTCCTCCCAGGAGTATGGCATCCACATTTCCGGACAGCACGACTGCCATTTCCCCTATGACCTTACATATATTGTAAAGCATGGCTTCCCAGACGCGGACTGCCTTCGGATCACCCGATTCGACCATCTCATGCACTTTGTCTGAATTGGAAGTTCCGAAATGGCTCACAAATCCCCCTGATCTTGTGCAGGCGTCTCCGACCTTCATGCTTTCTGCACTGCTGAAGTATTCAACAGCAAGCTGGACCGGCAGGGCTCCGGTACGCGTCGGTGTGAACGGCCCCTCTCCTAATGCATTGTTTGTGCCGTCCACCATGCGTCCGTGGTCGTGAGCGGATATGGACATGCCGCCGTCGATGTGACAGACTATGAGGTTTGAATCCTCATATTTCATTCCATATTTTTTGCAGTGCAGCTGTGCCGTGCCTCTCAGGTTCAGGACATGCAGGCTCGAACCTCTGTATAATCCATCGATGCCTGTGATACGCGCCTCATCAATGAACTCATCCACCTTAGGTCCATCCACCATAAGTGCTATCCCGCCGTATTCTGCAGCAAGATCTCGTGCCAGCGGCACTCCGAGGTTTGCAGGGTGGTCTACGCCTGTCACCTTGTTGCGGGTGTCCTCCAGAAGCTTATCGTTAACTGCATACACACCACCGTTGATCGGAGCCGTGCTTCCTCCGCGTCCGACTATAGCATCCACACCATGAAGGTCTATCCCGTTCTCATCGAGAAATTCCATTATCATCTGCTTTCTGAAGTCAAGCTGGTCGTACGCGCTCGCGAATTGCGCAAGCATAGGTGCATCATGAAAAACATTGGCTTCATAAAGCTTCTTCTCATCCTCGAAATATGCGAGTTTTGTGGATGTGGATCCCGGATTTATGACGAATATCCTGTAGCTCATGTCGTTTCTGTTTTTGTACATTCAAATACATTCTGAAATATTGATTATAGAACATTTGTTCGGTATCATTATACTGCCGGGACACAATGGAGCATTATGAGGCAGGCAGTTGATGTGCTGGCCGTTTTCGATATAGGAGCCATGTCTCCCCGCCCTATCAGATTCAAGGTGGTGGAGTCCGGCATCAAGAAGACGGTCAGGATAACGGACATAAAGAATATTGAATGGCTCGGCGCAGGCGGTGTTTCACGCATCGTCTATGATTGCTGTACAGTCAATGAAGGCCGCCGGGTCAGCTATCGGCTGCTCTACTTCTACCGCGAATGCCGCTGGGAGATCGAGCGCAGCGCGTGATTCCCCTACAGATCGAATATGCTTATCTGTGCGGATTCAGGCAGTCCTCTGAACAGTCCGTGCTTTTTAAGGTCATCTATATTAGTGCCTGTAAGCTTTGTTCTCGACTTTACATCATCGAGAGTGTTGAACGGTTTCTCTGCATACGCCGATGCAAGCGATTCAGCAGCTGTATCGCCTATCCCGTTTATCGCGTTGAACGGCAGCATTATCCTGCCGTCTACTACGGAGAAGCGGCAAGGTTCGGCTATTCCGAGCACCGGTTCCGAGAAACTGAATCCTCTGGAAAACGCCTCATACATGACCTCATATACAGTCAGCTGCTCCTTCTGCTTTGCAGTAGCAGTATTTCCGAGCTTTTCTATCTCATCCATTCTCTTCTCAACGCCGGGTATCCCGAGTCCTATGATATCGGCGTCAAAATTATCCACCTTCGAAGTAAACCATGCTGCATAAAAGGCCTCAGGGTAATTCACCTTGAACCATGCCATTCTGATCGACATCATGACATAAGCAGCAGCGTGAGCGCGCGGGAACATGTACTTAAGAGTCTCACAAGACCAGATATACCAGTCCGGTACACCGTGATCTTTCATCATGTTGAGCTGGTCCTCGCTCAGTACACGGTTCTTTCTGACGATCTCCATTATCTTGAAGGCGTCTCCGTTAGGGAGGCCTTTTTTGATGAGGAAGTTCATGATGTCGTCACGGCACGAGATGACCTCGTCGATAGTAGCCGTACCGTTCCTCAGAAGATCCTGCGCGTTGTTGGTCCATACGTCGGTCCCGTGTGAGAATCCCGACATCTTTATCAGCGCCGATACCGTGGTCGGATGTATGTCATCAAGCATGGCACGCGTGAAGTTGGTACCGAACTCAGGTATAGCGTATGTACCGTGGGTGAACCTGTAGTTCTCGTTTTTGATCTTCAGTGCTTCCAGCGATGTAAAAATACTGAGTGTCTCTCTGTCATCCAGAGGGATGCCCATCGGATCTACGCCCGTCATTACCTGGAGATGTCTTATGAGCTGCGGCACATCGTGGCCGAGTATGTCGAGCTTCAGAAGGTTCTCATCGATCTTGTGGTAATCGAAATGCGTCGTTATGACGTCGGTATCACGCTTGTTGGCCGGCTTCTGTATAGGACAGAACTCATAGATCTCGTGGTCGTCAGGAACAACGATTATTCCGCCCGGGTGCTGGCCTGTGGTGCGCTTTACGCCCGTGCAGCCTTTCACAAGGTAATCGATATCATATTTGTTTGCGTTTATATGGTTGTCTTCGACATAGTGTTTTACGTATCCGAAGGCAGTCTTGTCAGCAATAGTCGCAACTGTACCGGCCTTATATACGTTCTTTTCACCGAAGATCTCGCCTACGTATCTGTGGGCTACCGGCTGATATTCGCCCGCGAAGTTAAGGTCTATATCCGGTTCCTTGTCCCCCTTGAAGCCAAGGAATGTGGCAAACGGTATATTCAGGCCTTCCTTCTTCATCCGGGCACCGCACTCCGGACATTCTTTTTCAGGCATGTCATATCCGACATCGTACTTTCCCGGTTCAGACGACCACTCAAAATGTCTGCACTCCGGACAGATGTAATGCGGTGCGAGCGGATTTACTTCTGTTATCCCCGCCATGGTAGCGGCAAATGATGATCCTACCGATCCTCTCGATCCTACCAGATATCCGTCACGGTTCGATTTCTGCACCAGCATCTGCGCAGCTATGTACATCACGGCATATCCGTTGCCGATGATCGAGCTCAGTTCAGTCTCGAGCCTCTCCTCGATCTCAGGAGGCAGCGGATCTCCGTATATGGATTTTGCTTTCTCATAGCAGCTGTTTCTCAGCGTTTCCTCTGCGCCTTCGATCTTAGGCGGGAACTTCCCGGCAGGAACAGGCCGCACTTCCTCTATCATGTCGGCGATCTTATTGGTATTTGTCACCACGATCTCCTCTGCCCTGTCTCCCAGGTACGCAAACTCCTCCATCATCTCATCCGTCGTTCTCAGATAAAGAGAATCTGACGGAGTATCCCGGAATCCGATGCCCGCCATTATGATGTTGCGATATATTGAAGCCTCTTGAGTCGGGTAATGTGAGTCAGTTGTCGCTACCGTGAGCTTTCCGAGTCTGTCGCCAACAGCGATTATCCTTAGATTGTTGTTGATAAGATCCTGCTCACTTCCCGCAATGCCGTCTTCTATCATGAAGCGGTTGTTTCCGAGAGGCTGTATCTCCATATAGTCGTAGAAAGAAGCGATCCTGTCGAGCTCATCGTCATCGGCTCCTCTGACTATTGCCTGATACAGCTCGCCCGCCTCACACGCAGTACCCAGGATCAGTCCCTCCCTGTGAGCCTGCAAAACCGAGCGCGGGATCCTCGGACGTTTGTAAAAATAATCAATATGCGAAGTGCTTACGAGCTTGTAGATGTTCTTTAAGCCCGTCTGGTTCTTGGCAAGAATTATTATGTGATATGTTCTGTTTTTCTTAATATCAATGGTACCGTCTGCTGCTGTTGCATCTTCATCAGGATACAGATAGCCTTCGACACCATAAATAACCTTGATGTTTCTTCCGTTTTTTGCCTGCTTTGCAGCTTCCTTGGCTGCATCAGGGAATGCCTGCACTACACCGTGGTCAGTGATGGCTACAGCCGGCTGCCCCCAGTATGCCGCCTTTTTTACGATATCCTTCACTTCATTGAAGCCGTCATTATCGCTCATCTTGGTGTGGCAATGCAGCTCAACCCTGCGGCCGTTCGGATAAGTATCCTCTTTGAGTTTTTTCTCTATCTTCCTGATAGAGCTGAGCATCATGAGATTCTGGTGCTCGTATGTATCATACTCGATGCTGCCGCGGGCTCGTATCATGTCGCCCGTGGACAGGTTCTCCTGGATCTCCTTGAGTTTATCTTCGGATATAAAGGCCTTGAGTCCGAATGTCCTTATTTCTGAGGCTATAAGTATGGTAATGAGCTGGCGTCCGCTTTTAATAGGCATCGACTCCATGCTGAAGACCTCTCCCTCTATGACAGGCTTTTCCTTGCTGCCTACAAAGCCTTCGAGATCACCGTATCTGACCGGATCACCCGTAAAGTCATCTCCCAGCAGTACCAGTTCGCCGTTTGCATTTGTAAATGCAGGTTTGTCCTTTTTGTTCTGTCTGTACTGCCGTCCGTTTCCGCCGTTATATCCGTTTCCGTTTGTTCCCTGGGACTGATAATTCTCATCCCCTGCAGGTTTTTTAGGGATCATGATCCCTGTATATGTATAATTGAATCTCACTCTCTCAGCTGAAGCTATCCTTGCCGCGATCCTCCTCTTCATGAGGTTCTCGGTCTTTTTAGGCATCACAAAATTGAGCTTGGCGTCGATGTTCAGCGCCACGCTCGTACCTCCGTTCACCTTTGACACAGCCACATTCGTTATCTCTATGTCTATGTCTTTGATGTCCCTGCCGCTCGCCTCTCTCAGCTCATCGGCAGTCAGAATTTCTTCAGAGATCTTTATCATTCTGCCTGTTTATTCACCATCAGCTTCAACAAGTTCTATGAGCCTGTCTATCAGTCTGTCTTCCGTAACCTTTTCGAGTATCTCACCGTGGCTGAACACGAGTCCTTCGCCCTTTCCGCCGGCAATGCCGTAGTCAGCTTCCCTGCTTTCTCCGGGGCCGTTTACTGCGCAGCCCATAACTGCGATCCTGAGAGGCCTGAGTCCGGCATCTGTCCGCTTCTTCGCGATCGGCATAAGCCTGTCTTCTGCCTCATTTGCAAGGCCGATGAGATCTATTTCAGTTCTTCCGCATGTAGGGCACGACACCACGTCAATGGCCTTCTCCCTCATTCCTATTGTTTCCAGTATGCGTCTTGCAAACAGGACTTCCTTTACCGGATCGTCTGTAAGAGATACTCTCATGGTATCTCCTATGCCTGCAAGAAGAAGTGCCCCGATTCCTATGGCGCTCTTGAGTTCTCCATTGCGCGGAGTACCTGACTCAGTGATACCCACATGTATTGGAGCATCAGTCAGCTGCTTTAATTTAAGGTGAGCGTCGTAGTTCATACGCACATTGGATGATTTGATCGAGACCACCAGTTTATCGTATCCAAGGTCCTCGATATATTTCAGCATGGCTGCACCGCTCTCCGCCAGAGCGTCCGCAGTGACTCCGCCGTATTTATCTATAAGGTCCTTCTGAAGCGAGCCCGAATTGACACCTACGCGAATAGGGATATCGCGCTCTTTTGCTTTATCGACGACAGCCTTTACCCTTTCCACACTGCCGATGTTGCCCGGATTGATCCTGATCTTATCGGCTCCTGCATCGATCGCAGCGATGGCAAGTTTGTAGTCGAAGTGGATATCAGCTACAAGAGGCACTTTTACAAGCTTTTTTGCCCTCCCGAAAGATTCAGCCGCCTCCATATCAGGTATGGCGCATCTTACGATCTGACAGCCTGCGTCAGCGAGCTCATCTATCTGCCTGACCAGCCTGACAGTGTCTCTCGTATCTGCATTTGTCATTGATTGTATGGATACCGGCGCACCGCCTCCGATAGCGATATCTCCGCAATAGACCATTCTCGACATTCCGTCTCCTTTAACCGAAAAGGTTCATAACATCGTTAAGTGTAATAAGCGCAAACAGAGTCAGCAGCGCGATCATTCCGATGACCGTTGCCTTGTACTCCATATCATCGTTTATCCTTCCGCCGGAAATGATCTTCAGCAGGATAAAGAAAATCTTTCCTCCGTCAAGTCCCGGTATAGGGATAAGATTGAAAATCGCAAGATTCAGGCTGACTATTGCGAGCAGCATCAGGTAAGGCGCGATTCCGTAGTCTGCAGCTGTATCGACTATCTTTACCAGGCCCACCGGACCTGCAATATCATTCCTGCTGACGTGTCCCGTGAACAGCATTTTGAAGCTTTCGATCAGACTTTTGTTCAGCTCCCACGTTGTAGCCGGTCCAAGACCGGCGCATTTCCAGAAGTTTTTAGTAGTTCCGGCAACTATGCCTATCATGTAGCTGCCGGTCTCTTCGCTGTATTCCGGAGTAACGGAAACCGTACCCGTTTCGTTTCCGCGTTTGTATGTGATTTCGAGAGCTTCTCCTTCTTCAGCTGAACTGATCTCATCGACTACTTTATCCCAGGTACCGGTATTCTCTCCGTTTATTGCGATTATAGTGTCTCCGGCCTGAAGACCTGCTGCTTCTGCCGGTGAACCGGCGACTACCGAATCCAGAGAATTCGTTACTACTCCTGTCAGGCAGAGAGATATAGTAACCGCAAGAACCGCGATGATGACATTCATCGTAACGCCCGCGAGCAGTATAGCTATTTTCTGAAGGTTGGACTTGCTCGAATAAGAGGTCGGGCTGTCTACGCTCTCCTCCTCACCTTCCATGGCGCAGTAACCTCCCAGAGGAAGCAGTCTGAGGGAATACTGGGTATCACCCTTTTGCTTCTTGAAGATCAACGGCCCCATGCCTACTGAAAATTCATTGATTTTTACGCCACACCATCTTGCGACGGTCATATGGCCCCACTCATGCGGTATCACCAGCACGAGCAGCATCACCAAAAACAGGATCGCTGTTTTCACTATCTCTTATCTCCCATCTGTTTTTATATATTCAGTATCCCTGTCAGTGCGCAGATCGCATAATAAACGACAGGCGCTACGAAGATAACACTGTCGAATCTGTCCATGATCCCTCCATGGCCCGGGATCAGTGTTCCGTAGTCTTTGATACCCATCTTACGCTTGAACATAGAAGCGGTCAGATCTCCTGCCATTCCTGCAGCTCCGCCAACGAGGCCAAGCACAAGGCACACAAGAGCCATTTCTCTCATGAATATGAATCCGAAGAGTCCTGACAGCAGCGAACTGCCGATGAGTCCACCCACAGCACCTTCTATGGTCTTCTTAGGGCTGAGGTTCGGAGCCATCTTGTGCTTTCCGAGGAAGTACCCCGTGAAGTATGCGAAAATGTCCGATCCGAAAGCCGCTATCACGACTATCCAGATGAAGAGGCTGTACTCGGTCATGTCTATAAGCACCATGTGATATGTGAAGAACGGTATGTACACGAGTCCGGTCACTGTCGCAACTGCATCATAAGTTCCGCGCCTGTCTATCTTCCAGCCGTAGATCATTCCTGCGGCTGCAGTCAGGAACACCCATATGCACATTACCATCATATTCGCATAAAACGGCGGAACTGTGCTCTCAAGGCCTCCGTAAGGGATAGCTGTAACAAAAAGAAGCACAGTCATTACATATCCGATCTCTTTTGACGGATGCACGTCCAGATTGTTCCATCCTTTATAGAACTCCTGAAGTCCCATGATGGCTATAAGGAGTGCAGCTGCCCACAGGAACCATCCGCCCAGATACAGAACTATCAGCAGCGGTGCCATTATTAAACCCGAAATGATCCTTGTTTTCATTTGTCATTCTCCTTGCGTCCGCCGAATCTTCTGTCGCGGTTTGCATATGCATCAATCATCTCAGCATATTCCTCAGGTGTGAAGTCAGGCCAGAGAGTGTCTGTGAACATCAGCTCACTGTATGCTCCCTGCCATGTGAGGAAGTTGGACATCCGCTCCTCACCGCTCGTCCTTATAATAAGATCAGGGTCCGGCACATTAAAGTGCGCACTTCCTGAATACAGGAATCTTGAAATATCGTCCTCCGTGAGATCCTGCGGATCTCTGCCCTGCTCCATGCATTCAGCTGTGAGCGCCTTGACGCTCCTCAGTATCTCATCCCTTCCGCCGTAATTCAGCGCGATATTGAAGATAAGTCCGTCGTTATCAGCCAGCCTGCCCACCATTTTATTGATGGCATCTACTGAAGCCTTTGGCAGCATGTCATATTCACCGAAGATATTGATATGTACGTTGTTCTCATCAAGCTCTTCAAGCTCTGAGTTTACGTACTTTACAATAAGATTGAAAATGCCACTCACCTCTTCGGTACTGCGTTTCCAGTTCTCGGTAGAAAACGCATAGACAGTAAGGTACTTTATGCCCAGATTTGACGATGCTATAACGATCTTTTTCATCGCCTGCATGCCGGCATTGTGCCCCATCACGCGCGGTACGCCGTGAGCCTTGGCCCATCTGCCGTTGCCGTCCATTATTATTCCAATATGTGTAGGTATAGGTCGTTTTTCCATATCGTTTTACAAACAGCAGGCGTGGCATAAAGCCACGCCGCAAGTCATCATTAAGTACGCCTGTTTAGACCTCCATGAGCTCTTTCTCTTTATCGCCTATGATAGCGTCGATATCCTTGATCGCCTTCTCGATAGTCTTCTGAGTGTCTTCGAGCTCTTTCTTCAGATCGTCCTCTGTAAGCTCTCCTGCCTTTTCAGCCTTCTTGAGCTCATCATTGACATCACGTCTCAGATTTCTGACTGCCACCTTGGCTTCTTCGCCGTAGTTCTTTACGACCTTTGTGAGTTCCTTACGTCTCTCCTCAGTGAGCTGAGGGATAGCAAGTCTGATCACTTTGCCGTCGTTAGTCGGGTTGATGCCGATATTGGCCTCGAGGATGGATCTTTCGATGTCTCCTACCGACTTAGGGTCGAACGGCGAGATCATCAGTGTTCTAGGATCAGGCACCGAAATGTTAGCAAGTGCCTTGAGCGGTGTAGGTGATCCGTAATAGTTCACCATGATCCTGTCAAGAAGTGCCGGGTTGGCTCTGCCCGCTCTTACGGTGTTAAGGTTTTCTTTAAGATAGTTCTTAGCGCCTTCTATTCTTTCTTCGAGTGGTTTCTTTGCCATGATTTGCCTCCTACTGTATGAGTGTTCCGACATTTTCGCCGTTGATAACCTTCATGAGATTGCCCTCTTCCTTGAGTGCAAATACATATATCTTGGTCTTTGTATCCTTGCAGAGCGTTGCTGCAGTAAGATCCATGACCTTAAGATCTTTATCGATGATGTCCATATATGAAAGCTCGGTGTAACGTTCCGCATCAGGATCCTGCTTTGGATCTGCCGAATATACCGCATCGATGTTCTTTGCCAGGAGCAGTACATCTGCGCCTATCTCAGCAGCTCTGAGTGCAGCAGTGGTATCTGTGGTGAAGAACGGGCTTCCCGTACCTCCTCCGAACACTACGACCTTGCCTTCTTCGAGATAATCCAGAGCCTTGCGTCTTGCATAACCTTCAGCCATGTCTCTGATCTCGATCGCTGTCATCAGCTTTGCAGGGCATCCTGCTGCCAGGAGCGCGTCCTGCACTGCGAGACCGTTCATGACCGTTGCGAGCATGCCCATGTAGTCTGCGGTAGGCTTGTCGATATTGCCGCCCGTGCGTCCGCGGAAGAAGTTTCCGCCGCCAACTACTACTGCTACTTCTACTCCTGCATCGCGTATCTCTTTGATCTGTGCAGCTACCTTTCCGAGCTCTGTGTCATTGACACCGAAGCGGTCATCGCCTGCAAGAGCTTCTCCGCTGACCTTAATAAGGACTCTTTTGTATTTGATTGCCATGTTTAAATTCCTCCAACTGATTTATTGTACCATGTTTGGCGGATTAACACTATGCATCTTTCTTTTCGATCTTGCGGATCTCTTTTGTACGGATCTCCTCGCAGATCGCGCTCACGAATTCGCCGAGAGGCTTTACACCTTCATCGCCGAGATATCTTGAACGAACAGAGACGTTTCCGTCCTCAGCTTCCTTAGCTCCGAGCACCAGCATGTAAGGAATTTTCTCCATCTGTGCTTTACGGATCTTGTATCCGATACGCTCGCTGCTGTTATCTATAGTCACGTCTACGCCGTTTCTGCGAAGCTCCTTGCGGACTTCCTCAGCATAGTCAGCTATCTTGTCGGATATAGGCAGAATGCGTACCTGCTCAGGGCAGAGCCATGTAGGCAGGTTTCCGGCATAGTGCTCGATGAGCCATGCAAGCGTACGCTCGTAGCATCCTATCGATGTGCGGTGGATTATGTACGGACGCTTCTTCTGTCCATCCTTGTCGATGAAGTACATGTCATATCTCTCAGCGAGCATGGTGTCAAGCTGGATCGTGATCATTGTGTCTTCCTTGCCGTATACGTTCTTTGCCTGAATATCGAGCTTAGGTCCGTAGAACGCTGCTTCTCCGACTGCTTCCTTGTACTCAAGACCTATCTCATCGAGTATGTCTCTCATGAATCCTTCGTTGTATTCCCATTCCTCAGGAGTACCAAGATATTTATCGGCATTCTCAGGATCCCACTTCGAGAGTCTGTATGTAACGTCTCCTTCGAGGCCGAGAGTTGTGAGGCAATACTTAGCAAGTTCAACGCAGCCCTTGAATTCGTCCTTGATCTGCTCAGGTGTGCATACGAGATGTCCTTCTGAGATAGTGAACTGGCGCACTCTTGTGAGTCCGTGCATTTCACCTGCCTGCTCATTTCTGAACAGTGTTGATGTCTCACCCATCCTGTAAGGAAGATCGCGGTAGCTCTTCTGACGTGCCTTATATACGTAATACTGGAACGGGCATGTCATCGGGCGGAGAGCCATTACATCCGCATCCGCATCGTTCTCGATGAGATTCAGGTCCTCTACTCCGTGAATCTCGTGCGAACGATCCTCACCTGCCATGATCTCGTCCATGCTGTCATATCCGAGCAGGAACATTCCGTCTTTGTAGTGATACCAGTGATCGGATATCTTGTAGAGTGTTGACTTAGCCATAAGAGGAGTTCTGGTTCTTACATAGCCCCATTCATACTCCTCAAGATCCTCGATCCACCTCTGCATCTTCTGAATGATCTTGGTTCCCTTAGGCATAAAGAGCGGGAGTCCCTGACCGATAACGTCAACTGTTGTAAAGAGATCCATCTCACGGCCGAGCCTGTTGTGATCGCGGTTCTTTATGTCTGCAAGGTAAGCCAGATACTCTTCGAGATCATCCTTCTTTGTATATGCAGTACCGTAGATACGCGTGAGCATCTTGTTGTGCTCGTCACCTCTCCAGTAAGCCCCGGAGCTCGATGTAAGCGCGAATGCCTTGATAGGCTTTGTGCTCATGATATGAGGTCCTGCGCAGAGCTCTACGAAATCGCCCTGCTGGTAGAACGATATCTCTTCATCCTCAGGAAGATCCTCGATGAGCTGTACTTTATAAGGCTCATCCTTGTCCTTGTACATCTGTATGGCTTCTTCTCTCGGAAGTGTGAAGTATGTCAGCTTTTCGCCCTTCTTGATGATTTTCTTCATCTCAGCTTCGATCTTGTCGAGATCCTCTCTTGTCAGAGGCGGCATGTCGAAGTCATAGTAAAATCCGTTCTCGATCGAAGGTCCGATGGCAAGCTTTGCATCCGGATAAAGATGCTTTACAGCCTCTGCGAGTACGTGCGATGCCGTATGTCTGTACGCACGTTTTCCCTCATCGGAATCAAATGTCAGGATGTTGAGCTCACAGTCCTTGTCTACCATTGTTCTGAGATCGACTGCCTTTCCGTCGATCTCAGCCATGCATGCCACTCTTGCGAGTCCTTCGCTCAGATCTCTTGCGATATCATAAGCGGACATCGGCTGGTCGTATTCTCTTTTGCTTCCGTCTTTCAGTGTGATTATCAATTTGTTTTCCTCCTTCTATTCTCCGGAAGGGCCCAAAAAATAAAGTCCCCTCCGACATGTTGTCAGAAGGGACGCATACTCGTTTCACATGAGCATCCGTGGTTCCACCCATCTTCCGGCAAGGTCTCTTACCGGCACTCATTCAGACTTTTGACGCGGTCTAAGCGGGCAGGATTAGTGCCACTCGGAGGTGGTTTTCAGTACACCGGGACTTAGGATGATTCCAGCTGCCATCCCTCTCTGGCAAGCCCCATTGGTGAACTTACTGTCCTCGTCATCGTTTTCACTCGCCTATAATACAATTTTTATGGCCTGATTTCAACTATTTCTTCGGACTCTACCGCATTCTTTACAAGCGTTTCGACATCGAGCGCCGATTCGGACTTT
Source organism: uncultured Eubacteriales bacterium (assembly GCA_902801255.1). Classification (GTDB taxonomy): domain Bacteria; phylum Bacillota; class Clostridia; order Peptostreptococcales; family Anaerovoracaceae; genus Crickella. The sequence continues at coordinate 70,035 of CADCHO010000006.1, forward strand.
TCGATTCGCTCTTTCTTTGGCTTTGTCACAGGATGCTTCGGCAGGAACACCGTGCAGCAGTCCTCGTAAGGCTGTATGGAGATGTCATATGTGCCTATCTCACGCGCCTTGTCCATTATATCCACCTTATCCATGGCGATAAGCGGTCTCATTACCGGCATATCCACCACGCTGTCAGTAACTACAAGAGCCTCTGCAGTCTGGCTTGCCACCTGACCGAGGTCTTCGCCCGTTATGAGCATCATGCAGCGGTTTTTCAGGGCGATCTGCTCGGCTATCCTCATCATGAAGCGCCTTACCAGCAATGTAGTTTCATCCTCAGGGCAGTTCTTCACGATCTCTTCCTGGATCGGAAGCAGATTAATAACGTGCATCTTTACAGTGCCCATGTATCCGGCAAGCGTTCTCACAAGCTCCTCAACCTTACGCTGTGCCCTCTGGCTTGTGTAAGGGTACGAGTGGAAGTGTACCGCTTCTATGCTCATTCCGCGCTTTGCCATCATAAATGCCGCAACGGGACTGTCGATTCCTCCGCTCATAAGGATGAGTCCCTTTCCGTTTGTTCCAAGAGGAAGTCCTCCGAAGCCGCGGATCTTATCCCTGAATATATATGCTCCTTCACGTCTTACATCTACAGTGAGCACGCAGTCAGGTCTGTGCACGTCAACGCTGAGCACCTTGCAAGCCTTAAGCACCATGCCGCCTACCTGTCTGGCTATCTCAGGAGATTCTATGGCGAAGGATTTATCTGCTCTCTTGCCCTTTACCTTGAAGGTCTTGATGTCTTCAGCCTCAATGACTTTCTGCATGAATTCAGCAGCCTTTCTGCCTATTTCATTAATGTCTTTCGGCGCTTCAACAGCCGGACTGACTGACGCAACGCCGAATACTCTCACACACTTTGAGATCACTTCATCCTCAGGGATGTTCGCAGGCACTCTGACAAACATCAGTCCTTCGATCCACTTAGCCTCCGCTCCCTCATAGCAGGAAAGAGCGTTCTTCACCCTTTCGAGAAGCACACGCTCAAAGTACGGCTTGTTCATTCCTTTAAGTGCGACCTCGCCGCACCTGACTATATATAAATTCTTATCCATTCTCTTTTTTCCTGACCGGTCTGAATACATAGCTTTTCTTTAATGTACGTATCTCTGTATTGTTTCTGACCTGTTTACTCAATAATTGTATGATTCCGTATTTGCCGCCACCACCGTAGTGGGCATTTGCGACCTTCCCATCTCCGATATAGATCATTATGTGGCCGTAAGATCTGCCATTTGTGCTCCATTTCTGAAAGATGACATCTCCGGGAAGCAGTTCAAAGCCTGAAGGGTCGTCATAAGAATGTTTCTCCCAGAGATCGGGGTATTTATCGATATGCGCCTCTACATCATCAAGGCCGCGGGGGAAACTTTCATCAAATCCTGCAGACCTTACCACCGTACCTACAAACACATCGCAGGAGGCTCCGGCTTTCGGCTTTTTACCCCAATCGCTTCTGTCGGGATATGCGGCATCCAGTGCGCTTTTGAACTCTTCTGTCGGGCTGCCGCCTTCATACTTGTAGACTTCTTTTGGGGTACCGTAAGGCCATGCGAGTTCAATGGCTTTGTTCACTATCTCTGTTGAACCTGCAGGTTCTACCTGTTTTTCCTTATCATCGTCTTTTTCAGTCTGCTCGGGCGTGTTGACAGCCTGAGGCTCCCCCCTTACGGTGCATGACGAAAAAACAATTATTGATGCAGTAATCATTGCCAGACAAAGCACTGCTGAAAAAAAAGCTTTTGATACTGATACCCTGTGATGATGCATTTCTTTATCTCATATCTTTCAGTGCAGGCATCTTTTCAGCGAAAGCTTCCAAGCCTGCGGAAACGCTCGACCGCTGCCTTTGTACGTTCGATCACGAAATCCATCTCTTCCACTGTATTGAATTCCGAAAAACTGAAGCGTATAGCTCCCTCTATCTCCTTGTGGTTCATCGACATGGCCTGCAGCACGTGGCTGTCGCCGGTCTTATTTGATGAGCATGCTGAGCCGGTTGAAACATAAATACCGTCCTGCTCGAGAGTGTGCAGAAGCACCTCTCCGCGCGTGCCTTCAAAAGTCACATTAAGAACTCCCGGGCAGCGTTTTCCGTGCTCATGCAAAGTGTATCCGAGATCTTCCGGTCCATTTACAATGATATCCTTTATCTCTGATCTGAGACCATTGAGCAGATAGTTGTTCACTATACCCATACGGCTTGATTTCATCATAAGATCAGCGCACGCCATCTTTGCGGCAAGACCCATTCCGGCAATACCAGGCGTATTCTCCGTTGACGATCTGAAGCCGCCCTCCTGTCCGCCTCCGATAATGTATGCAGGGAGGCTGTGACGCTTCTTCATGTACAGAAATCCCATGCCCTTCGGTCCGTGGAACTTGTGAGCACTTGCTGATATAAGATCAGCATCAATATCGTCAAGAGGAAGCTTTCCGAAGGCCTGGACCGCGTCAGTATGGAACATTATATCGGTTCCGTGCTGCCTGTTGTAGTCCCTTACGGTGCGTCCTGCCTGTATCACAGGCTCAATAGTGCCGACTTCGTTGTTTACGGCCATAATGGAGACGATAATAGTTTTTTCGTCAAGTGCCGCTTTTACGACCTGTTCTTCTACATATCCGTCTACATCAACGTCAAGCATTACCACTTCGAAGCCGTCTTCCTTGAGTCTTTTGCATGTTTCAAGTACCGCCGGGTGCTCTACTCTGGTAGTTATGATCCTGTTGCCGCGGCGCTTTAGCTTGCGCGCAGACGAGAGCAGCGCCATGTTATCGCTCTCGGTGCCGCCTGAGGTGAAGATAATGTTGCCGGCAGGCGGCAGCAGATCTTCGATCTGCCTGCGCGCATCATACAGCAGATTACCGGCCTCAAATCCAAGCGCATGAAGAGAAGACGGATTTCCGAAGTCTTCTTTAGCAACTTTATACATCAGATCCGTTACTTCATCGTATTGTCTCGTTGTGGCACTGTTGTCCAGATAAACCATTCTGTATTCCTTTTCTGCGTAAAGGCTCCTCTCGCGAGGAGCCTTTATAAATACCTTTATTTTGCGTAATCAGTAGCCCTTGTCTCTCTGATAACATTGACCTTGATCTGTCCCGGATATTCGAGTTCAGCCTCGATCTTCTTGGCGATCTCTCTTGCGAGCATAGGTACTTCATCATCCCTGACCTGGTTAGGTTTGACTGCGACTCTGATCTCGCGGCCTGCCTGGATAGCATAGGATTTCTCTACGCCCTTTGTGGTATTTGCAATGTTCTCGAGGTTTTCAAGTCTCTTGATGTAGGACTCGAGAGTCTCTCTTCTTGCTCCCGGTCTTGCTGCGGAAAGTGCGTCGGCAGCTGCTACCAGCATTGCTTCAAGCGTTGTCGGCTCCACATCGCCGTGATGAGCCTCAACTGCGTTGATCACTTTCCAGGATTCTTTGTACTTCTTACAGATATTGACACCTATCTCCACGTGAGTTCCTTCTACTTCGTGGTCGATAGCCTTGCCTATATCGTGCAGGAGTCCGCCTCTTCTGGCCAGCCTTGGATCGAGTCCGAGCTCCTCTGCCATCATGCCTGCTAAAGTAGCTACCTCTATCGAGTGCTGGAGCACGTTCTGTCCGTACGAAGTCCTGTATTTGAGTCTTCCGATGAGTCTTACCATCTCCGGATTGAGATTGTGCACGCCTGTTTCGAAGCATGCTCTCTCTCCTTCCTCCTTGATGATGGTATTGACCTCTTTTGTGGCCTTCTGGACCATTTCTTCGATCCTTGCCGGATGGATACGTCCGTCAACGATCAGCTTCTCAAGAGCGATCCTCGCGATCTCTCTTCTTACAGGATCGAATCCCGAGAGAATAACTGCCTCAGGTGTATCATCGATGATCAGGTCCACCCCTGTCAGTGTCTCGATGGCTCTGATGTTACGGCCTTCTCTTCCGATAATGCGGCCCTTCATATCGTCGTTTGGCAGGCTGACTACCGAAACTGTAGTTTCTGTTACCTGATCGGAAGCGTATCTCTGGATCGCTGTAGTGATGATCTCTCTGGCTCTCTTATCAGCTTCTTCCTTCGCTTCGCTCTCGATGCTGACTATCATGTCAGAAGCGTCTTTGCGGATCTCTGTTTCGAGTTCCTGAAGAAGCAGGTGCTTTGCTTCTTCTCTTGTGTATCCCGAGATCCTTTCAAGTTCTTCTACCTGCTTCTGGATGTAGGCATCGATCTCTTTGTGCTTCTCGTTCATCGACTGCTCTCTTTTAGTGAGGCCGTTCTCACGCTTCTCGATGCTCTCGAGCTTGCGGTCGATGTTCTCTTCTTTCTGCTGGATCCTTCTCTCAGCCTTGGTGACCTCAGCTCTTCTGGATTTGAGCTCACCTTCGTATTCTTCTCTCAGCTTATGTATTTCCTCTTTTGCCTCAAGCACCTTCTCTTTCTTGAGGTTCTCGACAGTATTCTGCGCGTCCAGGATCATGTTCCTG
>CADCHO010000007.1 GCA_902801255.1 uncultured Eubacteriales bacterium
ACTCTCCGAAAAACTCGATGACGATGCTGTGTATGTGGCTGACGTCGGACAGAACCAGCTCTGGAGTGCCGACAATTATATAATGAAGGAAGGCCGCTTTATGACGACCGGAGGAATGGGAACCATGGGCTATTCCATTCCTGCGGCAATAGGGGCTAAGCTCGTTTCCCCTGAGAAGCAGACAGTCGCAGTTGTTGGCGACGGAGCTTTTCAGATGGCGATGAACGAACTCTCCACCATGCGTAATAATAATGTAGATTTGAGAATACTTCTGGTAAGGAACAGATACCTCGGGCTGGTAAGAGAATATCAGCACAAAAACTACGATTCACATTACGAAGGCGTAAAGCTCAGCGACTGGCCTGATTACGGTAAGATCGCTGAAGCCTACGGACTTACATATAATGAGTGCGCATCGAACGACGAGCTTGATGAAAAGCTTGACTGGCTCCTTGAGGGCGAAGGCGCACGCATTCTGGTGTGCGATGTTGACAGCGAAAACAATGTTAAGTGACGGGAGGCGGATTCGATGAAAGGGATCTTTTCAGTACTTGTAGAAAACAGGGACGGAGTCCTGTCTGCTGTTTCGGGATTGTTTGCAAGACGCGGCTTCAACATCGATACTCTTGCCGTGGGTGAGACCGATAACCATGAGATATCGAGTATGACAATAACATCCACAGGCGACCAGAGGACTATCGACCAGATCGAGAAGCAGCTCAACAAGAATGTCGATGTCATAAAGGTTAGACGCCTGAGCGACGCAAAGAGCGTATGCCTCGAGATGATGCTCATCAAAGTGGCGTACAACCTGTCAAACCGAACGCCGCTCATAGAATTTTGCCAGGTGATGGGAGCCAAGGTAATGAAAGTAGCTCCTAAATACCTGCTGATCGAGTATCACGACGAGCCTGAAAATGTATCGAGATACAGAGGACAGGCACCATAGCAATGGAAAAGTAACAACTTAAAGAAAGGACGTATATAAAATTGAGATTAACCGGCGCAGAAATACTAATGGAATGCCTGCTTGAGCAGGAGGTCGATACTGTATTCGGCTACCCCGGAGGCACCATACTCTACGTTTACGATGCTCTGGTCAAATACCGCGACAGGGTACATCATTACCTGACGGCACATGAGCAGGGAGCATCGCATGCAGCTGACGGATATGCCCGCAGCACAGGCAAGGTAGGTGTGGCGTTCTCAACTTCGGGACCGGGTGCGACAAATCTTACTACCGGAGTCGCTACAGCGTACATGGATTCATCCCCGGTAGTATTTATTTCGTGCAACGTGGCTGAAAGCCTTATAGGCAAGGATTCGTTCCAGGAGGTAGACAGCACAGGCGTAATGCTTCCTATAACCAAGTGCACTTTCCAGATCAGCGATGTAAATAAACTGGCTGACACAGTAAGAAGGGCATTTGCTATTGCAAGAAGCGGAAGACCGGGACCGGTATTCATCGATATTCTGAAGAATGTCACTGCTGAGACGGCCGAATATGAATTCGTCCCGAGAAAAGAGCACAAGAAATCGGGAATGCTCGATGCTCTTTATAACAGAAATATGGCCGATCTTCACAAGCCGTCTATTGATGAAGAGGATATAGACAAGCTCATCAGCATGATAGGTGAATCTGAAAAACCTATGCTGATCTGCGGCGGAGGCGTTGTGAGAGGAAGGGCGCACAAGGAATTCAACGAATTCGTTAACCTGATGGATGCTCCTGCAGCTATTACGGTAATGGGTGGAGGCGGCATGGAAGGCCGTAACCCTCTCGTTACAGGCATGATCGGAATGCACGGCTCACAGGCGTCGAACATCGGCGTTAACGAGTGCGATCTGCTGATAGCAGTCGGCTGCAGGTTCTCCGACAGAGTGGCTCTCGATCCGGAATCTTTCGCAAGCCAGGCTAAGATAGTCCATATAGATATAGACAGATCAGAGATCAACAAGAATGTCCAGACCGATCACCACATAGTCGGTGATGCAAAGGAAGTTCTCAGAATGCTGAATGAGAGACTTACCCAGCAGGATCACACCGAATGGAAGAAATATGTATTCTCGTTCCCTACGGAAACCTTATACGATGAAGGCGGCGACACGCTCAACCCTAAGCAGGTGTGCGATACGATAGCAAGACTGATGCCGATGGATACCATTGTGGCTACTGATGTAGGACAGCATCAGATGTGGGCGATACAGCATTTCCACTTCGATTATCCGGGTCAGCTGATAACTTCCGGAGGATTCGGAACGATGGGCTTCGGTCTCGGAGCTGCCATTGGCGCAAAAGTAGGAAATCCGGACAAGATGGTGATCCACATCGCAGGTGACGGAAGCTTCCGGATGAACTGCAACGAGCTTACGACAGTACAGCACTATGGACTCCCGATCATTACTTTCGTGTTCGACAACCAGACGCTGGGAATGGTAAGGCAGTGGCAGAATCTTATATATAAGAAGAATTTTTCAGAGACTGACATGGACAGAGGTCCGGACTTCGTGAAGCTTGCTGAAGCATACGGACTCCATGGACGCCGGGTCAATAACCAGAAGGATCTCGCTGAAGCGATAAAAGAAGCGATGGCATGCGGAGAAGGTTATGTTATCGACTGCATGCTGGATATAGACGAGATGGTAAGACCTATGGTGGGAGGCGGCAGCCACATCACCGATTTCATGAAACTATAAGGGGGTGCAGAGTATGGACAAAATGAATAATGCAGTAAGACAGACTCTCGCTCTCTTGGTAGACAACGAACCTGGCGTACTGTCTCAGATAGCAAGGCTGTTCTCCCGCAAGGGATACAACATAGAGGCATTCGCTGCCGGCCCAACGGAGAATCAGGGCGTGACACGTCTGACCATTGATGTACTTGCAGACGAACCTCACACTGAGCTCCTCTGCAACCAGCTGCGCAAGCTGTATCCGGTACACTCCGTCAAGAGGCTTAATACCGTGAACTCGATATACAGAGAGCTTATGCTGGTAAAGGTGAGTACTGAAGGCGCAGAGAAAAGAAATGACGTTATGCAGATCGCCAATATATTCAGGGCACAGATAATCGATGTGTCCCTTGAGACGCTGACACTGGTAGTCACGGGCGATGCAGAAAAACTTGAAGCGATAGTAAATATTCTGAAGGAATTCAAGATATTGGAAATAGCGCGCACGGGCGTAGTCGCCATCGAGCGCGGAACAGCAACGATCAATGATGAATCTAAAGAAAGAGGGGAATTCAACTATGGTAAAAATGTATTATGAGAAGGATTGTAATCTTGACGCTCTTAACGGCAAAGTGATCGCTATCATCGGATACGGTTCACAGGGACACGCTCACGCTCTCAACCTCAGAGACTCGGGCTGCAATGTAATCGTAGGACTCCGCAAGGGCGGCAAGTCATGGCCTGTTGCAGAGAAGGACGGATTCGAAGTTTATACAGTAGCCGAGGCTGCAAAGAAGGCTGACATCGTAATGATCCTCATCAATGATGAAGTACAGGCAGCTGTTTACAAGAGCGAGATCGCACCGAATCTCGAGCCGGGCAATGCCATCGCTTTTGCTCACGGATTCAATATCCGCTATAAGCAGATCGTTGCACCTGAAGGCGTAGACGTATTCATGGCAGCTCCTAAGGGACCTGGACACACAGTACGTGGAACATATGTAAACGGCAAAGGCGTTCCTTGCCTCGTAGCAGTAGAACAGAATGCTACAGGAAAGGCATATGATATCGCTCTCGCATATATCGCAGGAATCGGCGGAGCACGCGCAGGTATCCTCGAGACCACAATGGATGAGGAGACTGAGACTGACCTCTTCGGTGAGCAGACAGTACTCTGCGGCGGAGTCGTAGACCTGATGCAGTGCGGATTCGAAGTACTCGTAGAAGCCGGTTACAAGCCTGAGAACGCATACTTCGAGTGCATCCACGAGATGAAGCTGATCATCGACCTCATCAACAAGGGCGGAATCGCAGCAATGAACTACTCGATCTCCGACACAGCTGAGTTCGGTGAATATGTATCGGGCCCTCGCGTACTTCCGCACGATGAGGTAAAGGCCAACATGCGCAAGGTTCTTGCAGACATCCAGGACGGTACATTTGCCGGCAAGTGGATCGCAGAGAACAAAAACGGCCGCACATTCTTCAACTCAAAGCGCGCACAGCTTGCAAAGCATGAGATGGAAGTTGTAGGCAAAAAGCTCAGAGACGAGATGCTTTGGAAGAATGACACTGACCTCGATTCTGCATCCAACTAAAAGGGGACAATAGGGATTATGAAATCTGACAATGTAAAGATAGGAGTTGACCGTGCGCCTAACAAGAGCCTCATGTATGCTCTTGGCCTGACGGAAGAAGAGATCAGACGTCCTCTGATCGGTGTAGTCAGCTCATATAACGAAATAGTGCCTGGCCACATGCACCTCGACAAGATAGCCGAGGCGGTCAAGGCAGGAGTACGCGCTGCAGGCGGTACGCCGATACTTTTCCCTGCGATAGCAGTCTGCGACGGTATCGCTATGGGACATATCGGCATGAAGTATTCACTGGTGACGAGAGACCTCATCGCTGATTCCACAGAGGCGATGGCAATCGCTCATCAGTTTGACGGACTAGTCATGGTACCGAACTGTGACAAGAATGTTCCGGGACTTCTGATGGCTGCGGCACGCATAAATGTACCGACCATATTCTGCGCCGGCGGGCCAATGCTGGCCGGCCGTCTGCCTGACGGCAGACGTACCTGCCTCTCGCATATGTTCGAGGCAGTCGGTGCATATCATGCCGGAAAGCTCGATGAAGATGGAGTACAGTCATATGTTGAGCACGCTTGCCCTTCATGCGGCTCGTGCTCGGGTATGTACACCGCAAACTCCATGAACTGCCTGACTGAGGCCATAGGAATGGCACTTCGCGGCAACGGCACGATACCGGCTCCTTATTCGGCAAGGATACGTCTGGCAAAGGAAACGGGAATGCAGATCATGAAGCTCGTAGAGAAGGATATCAGACCTCGCGACATCATGACTGAGGCTGCGTTCCACAATGCCGAAACAGTCGACATGGCGCTCGGATGCTCTACAAACACCATGCTGCATCTGCCTGCCATCGCTCATGAAGCCGGAGTCGATATCAGCTTCGACATGGCAAACGAGATCAGCGGCAAAACTCCTAACCTCTGCCATCTGGCACCTGCGGGCGATACATTCATGGAAGATCTTGAAGCTGCAGGCGGAGTATATGCAGTCATGAAGGAGCTCACAAAGGGCGATCTGCTCGACACATCGGTAATGACCGTGAGCGGAAAGACCGTTGGTGAGAATATTGCCAATGCAGATAATCTGAACACAGATATCATCAGGCCATTTGATGATCCGTTCATGAAGACAGGCGGCATCGCAGTTCTCAAGGGCAATATCGCACCTGACGGCTGCGTCGTTAAGCAGTCGGCTGTTCTGCCTGAGATGATGCAGCACGAAGGCCCTGCAAGAGTTTTTGATTCCGAAGATGATGCTATTCGCGTTATTTATGACGGAGGTATAAGGCCGGGCGATGTAGTCGTGATACGCTACGAAGGCCCTAAGGGCGGTCCGGGAATGAGAGAGATGCTCAACCCGACTTCAGCGATAGCGGGTATGGGACTGGATGCATCTGTTGCCCTTATAACAGACGGAAGATTCTCCGGCGCGACCCGCGGAGCTTCAATAGGACATGTAAGCCCTGAAGCAGCATCGGGAGGACCTATCGGTCTGGTGCATGAGGGAGACATCATTGCCATTGACATCGCGAACAAGACGATTGAGCTCAAAGTATCGGACGAGGAGCTTGAGGAACGCCGCAAGACATGGATCTGCCCGGAGCCTAAGGTGAAGACAGGATATCTTGCACGTTATGCTAAGCTCGTGAGCTCTGCAGACAAAGGCGCGATACTGGAATAGTAGTAAATCAAGAGACTGGAGAACTAATGGAACAGGTAAAGATTTTTGATACTACGCTGCGTGACGGCGAACAGTCGCCGGGCTGCAGCATGAACCTGAGAGAAAAGATAGAAGTCGCCAGATGCCTCGAGAAGATGCATGTGGACATAATAGAAGCGGGGTTCGCCATCGCTTCGCCTGGTGATTTTGAATCGGTGAAGACCATATCCGAGACCATCAGAGGATGCACGATCGCTTCACTGGCGCGTTCGACTCCGAAGGATATTGATGTTGCATGGGATGCTGTAAAAGGTGCAGCGGATCCTCGCATTCACGTATTCATAGCAACATCACCGCTCCATATGGAGTATAAGCTTCGCATGACTCCTGATAAGGTGCTCGAGAGGGCAGGCGAAATGGTTGCGTATGCGAAAAAGTACTGCTCCAACATCGAGTTTTCAGCTGAGGACGCCACAAGGAGTGAACCGGAATTCCTCAAAAGAGTAGTTGAGGTAGCTATTGCTAACGGCGCGACAACCATCAACCTGCCTGATACTGTAGGCTATACTACACCGGGCGAGATGCGCGAGCTGATAGAGGATGTCAAATACAACGTTAAGGGCGCTGAGAACGTAATATTCTCAGTCCACTGCCACAACGACCTGGGCATGGCCACTGCAAACGCTCTGGCAGGAGTGCTCGGCGGCGCAAGGCAGGTAGAGTGCACCATTAACGGCCTGGGCGAAAGAGCAGGCAACACATCCCTCGAAGAGATCGTCATGGCGATCCGCACAAGACAGGATGTTACCGGTCTTACGACAGGGATCGATACCACTCAGATCCACCGCGCAAGCCAGACGGTTTACAACATAATCGGACAGACAGCTCCGCTCAACAAGCCAATAGTCGGAAAGAATGCGTTCGCACACGAGTCGGGCATACATCAGCACGGCGTGCTGGCAAACAAGAAGACTTACGAGATAATGACTCCTGAGTCGGTCGGTATCCATGTAAACAATCTGGTACTCGGAAAGCACTCCGGCCGCCATGCGGTAGGACAGAGACTCGAAGAACTCGGATTTGTGCTCAGCAAGGAAGAGCTCGACAGGTGCTTCGACGAATTCAAGGTAGTCTGTGACAAGAAGAAGAACATCACTGATGCCGACCTCGAAGCTATCGTGACACACAATACAAACATCGTTTATGAGGATGAAGCTGAAGGCTATAAACTTGACTGGTTCCAGATGTCTACAAGTAACTTCACGACAGCTACATGCACAGTAAGTCTGGAGAAGGACGGAGAAAAGAAGCAGGATGTAGCGCTCGGAGACGGACCTATCGATGCGGCGTATAATGCGATCGACTCGATAATACAGCCGTCGGCGCACAGTTTTGACATATTCAACATCCATTCGATATCCGAGGGCAAGGATACGCTGGGTGATGTTACGGTAAAGGTCAATGCATATGACAGAACGTTCACGGGCAGAGGCCTTTCGACGGATATCATGGAAGCGAGCATCAACGCTTATCTTAAGGCACTCAACCGTATGGCTGCCTATGAGCGCAAGCACCGCGACGATGCAGCTCCGATAAAAGCAACAGAAGTATAAAGGAGGGGGACCGGAGATCATGGGCATGACAATGACACAAAAGATCCTTGCGGCTCACGCAGGGCTTCCAGAAGTCCACGCAGGTGATCTGATAGGGGCAAAACTCGACATAGTGCTCGGTAATGACGTCACTACGCCTGTAGCCATAGGTGTATTTGAGAAGGCAGGTTTTACAGAGGTCTTCGACAATGAGAAGATAGTCATCGCACTCGATCACTATACTCCGTGCAAAGACATAAAGTCTGCGGAGCTGTGCGTAACATCCCGTGACTTTGCGAAAAAGCACGGTATAAAGCATTTTTATGATGTGGGTACTGTAGGAATTGAGCATGCACTGCTGCCTGAGCAGGGTATAGTCGGCCCCGGAGACTGTATTATCGGAGCTGATTCACATACATGCACTTATGGAGCCCTCGGGGCATTCTCCACGGGCGTAGGCTCGACAGATATGGCTGCGGGAATGGCATCAGGACTTAACTGGTTCAAAGTGCCGCCGGCAATAAAAGTGGAGCTCACCGGTAAGCCGGGTCCGTGCGTATCGGGAAAGGATGTGATCCTGCACCTGATAGGCGAGATAGGCGTTGACGGAGCTCTGTATAAATCGCTGGAATTTGCGGGCGAAGGAGTCGCCGAGCTTTCCATGGATGACAGATTTACCATCTCAAACATGGCGATCGAAGCCGGCGGCAAAAACGGCATATTCCCTGTAGACGACAGGACTCTCGAATACATCAAAGACAGATTCAACAGAGAACCGGCCGTTTATGAGGCAGATCCTGATGCGGAATACGAAAGAGTCGTTAAAATCGATCTGTCGACACTCGAGCCGACGGTATCGATGCCTCATCTGCCTTCAAATACAAAGACTGTTGGAGAAGCATCCGGTCTTCACATCGATCAGGTGGTAATAGGTTCATGCACAAACGGACGCATGTCCGACATGCGCATTGCAGCATCTATTCTCAAAGGTAAAAAGATCGCTGACGGAGTGCGCTGCATTATCATCCCGGCGACACAGCAGATCTATCTTGACTGCATGGAGGAAGGCCTGCTGAAGATATTCGTAGAAGCAGGATGTGCTGTTTCAGCTCCTACTTGCGGACCTTGCCTCGGCGGACACATGGGTGTCATGGCTGCAGGCGAGAGAGCAGTAGCTACGACGAACCGCAACTTTGTCGGACGCATGGGGCACACTCAGAGCGAAGTTATTCTTGCAAGCCCTGCGGTAGCGGCAGCGTCAGCACTTGCCGGCTGCATTGCAGATCCGCGTGAGTTATAAAGGAGGGGACATCATGAGAGGAAAAGTATGGAAATACGGAGATCACATCGATACTGATGTCATCATCCCTGCAAGATACCTTAATGATCCTGACCCGGCAGCACTGGCAAGCCACTGCATGGTCGATATAGACGAGAGCTTTGCAAAAGATGTACACGCCGGAGACATAATGGTGGGCGGCTGGAACTTCGGCTGCGGCTCATCGAGAGAGCACGCTCCTATCGCCATACAGGCAAGCGGAGTGTCATGCGTTATAGCTGCAAGTTTCGCGAGGATCTTCTACCGCAATTCCATTAACATAGGTTTCCCTATACTGGAATGCCCTGAGGCAAGCGCGGCGATCAACGCAGGCGATATCGTGAGCGTCGATACAAAGACCGGTGTCATAATTGATGAGACAACAGGCCAGAGCTTCCAGGCGAAACCGTTCCCTGAATTTATCGAGAACATAATCGAAAAAGGCGGATTGCTGAAATATCTGAAAGAAAAATAGGCAGCTAATATACATATATGGTAACAGAAATGAAGTATAAAATTGCTTTAGTACCGGGCGACGGTATAGGCCCGGAAATCACAGGGGCTGCAGTTGAAGCCCTGAAGGCAGTAGCTGACAGATTCGGCTGTGAATTCGAATTCAATACATACCTTGCCGGCGGATGTGCTCTTGATGAATACGGAGTACCGCTGCCGCAGGAGACTATTGACGGATGCCTCGCATCAGACAGCGTGCTGCTTGGAGCGGTAGGCGGACCAAAATGGGACGATGTTCCTAATAACATGAGACCTGAGAAGGCTCTGCTTGGTCTCCGCAAGGAGCTGGGACTATACACGAATCTCAGGCCTGCTTCCATACAGCCTGCTCTGGCAGAAGCCTGCGTGCTGAGACCGGATATCGCGGCAAAAGGCTTTGATCTCATGATCGTACGTGAGCTTACGGGCGGCATATATTTTGGTGAACGCGGCAGGAATGAAGCAGGCGATGCAGCTTACGATACAGAGGCATACAGCGTCATGGAGATAGAAAGAGTCGCAAGACGTGCTTTCGAGACCGCAAGAAAGCGCAAAAGTCATGTGACAAGTGTCGATAAAGCCAATGTGCTTGAAACATCCAGACTGTGGCGCGAAACGGTCCACAGACTCGGAGCATCGGAATATCCGGATGTTAGGCTCGATGACATGTATGTAGACAACGCTGCCATGCAGATAATACGCGACCCGTCATTTTTCGATGTACTTGTAACATCCAACATGTTCGGTGATATCCTGTCGGATGAAGCGTCGCAGGTAACCGGATCGATCGGACTGCTTGCATCAGCATCACTGGGAGATTCATCACGCGGTCTGTATGAGCCTATTCACGGATCGGCTCCTGACATAGCAGGAAAAGACATCGCGAATCCTATAGCAGCGATCCTCTCGGCAGCGATGATGCTCAGATATTCATTCGATCTGGCAAAAGAGGCTGATGCCATCGAAAAAGCAGTCGCAAATGTTCTTGCAGACGGGCTGCGTACAGCTGACATAAAAGCACCGGGACAGGAAGACTGGATCAAAGGCAGCGAAATGAAAGCTGCAATACTTGAAAAACTCAGAAAGAACTGATGAAAAATAAAAAGAACAATTTTCTCTTTTATACCGACTGGGATAACAGCGTGACCGGATCTGCGCCTTCGCTTGCAGGCACTCTTGCCTCCTTTGCGACAGAGTTTGGCCTTTCGGGGAACGTCTGGCAGCATTGGCTCACATATAACCTCATGATGCATGACAATGCCTTCACTCTCGCGTGTGAAAGGCGTGAAGTACTGCCTGACTCGACCCTCGTAAAACTCGCGGAGCGCGATCTGGGCATTTTTATGGAACTGTTCAGAACAGAAGAGTCTGATTTTGATGAGGATGAAGGATTGCTTCCGCTCATGCTTGATTACGTGGCGCCGTATGACTGTGAATGCATCACCGGTGCCGGGCGCCGCATTAAGGAACTGAGCCACCGGTTGGCTGAAGCTGAGGATGTAAAGGAATTTACCCGGACGCTCATGGATCATTATGAAAAGTACGGAGCCGGAATGTACGGCCTCTACAATGCTTTCAGAGTAGATCCCGCAACAGACAGCGAAGCAGAATTCAAACTGGTGCCTGTTGCTGACAGCGCAGATGTCAGCCTGGATGACCTGATCGGCTATGAATTCCAGAAGCAGACACTGAGAGACAATACGGAAGCATTTGTGAGCGGCCACTTTGCCAACAATGTGTTGCTATACGGTGACAGCGGTACGGGCAAATCGACAAGTGTACATGCTCTGATGCATGAATACTCGGATCGAGGGCTCAGACTTATCGAGGTGTCAAAGACAGACCGCGGCAAACTGCCGCAGATACTGTCGGCGATCAAAAGACGAAATTACAGGTTTATTCTGTTCCTCGACGACCTTTCGTTCGAAGAAAACGAAAGCGATTATAAAGAGCTTAAGGCCATGCTGGAGGGAGCTCTCGAGACACGTTCAGACAAAGTTCTCATATACGCTACATCTAACCGGAGGCACCTTGTGCGCGAGACATGGGGAGACCGCAGCGATATGGAGTATCACGAGGACGTACACAGATCGGATACAATGGAGGAAAAACTGTCGCTGGCAAGCAGATTCGGTGTAACGATTTACTACCCTAAGCCGAATCCGCGTGAGTATCTCGAGATAGTGAGATCTCTGGCAGCAAGGAAAGGAATAGCTCTCAGCGGGGAGGAACTTGAAGATGCCGCCCGCAAATGGGAACTTCGCCACGGAGGAATGTCGGGCAGGACCGCAAGCCAACTGATTACATGGCTGGACGGTACGGAAAAAGAATAAAAAAGATTGGAAAATGGTGGAGGAAAATGGGATCAAAAAACGGGTTATCACTTGACAGAGTATATCAGGCTTCATTCGCACTGAAGGATGTGGCCAGAAAGACAGACCTTATATATTCGCCTCATTTCAGCAACGGCAATGAGGTATATCTGAAGACCGAGAACCTTCAGGTAACCGGAAGTTTCAAGCTGAGAGGCGCATATTTCAAGATAAGCAGGCTTAATGAGGAGGAAAAAGCCGCGGGCATTATCGCGTGCAGTGCCGGCAATCACGCTCAGGGTGTAGCTCTTGCATCTACACACAGAGGAGCAAAAAGCATTATCTGCATGCCTGACGGAGCTCCTATAAGCAAGGTTGAGGCCACAAAGGCTCTTGGTGCAGAAGTACGTCTTGTGAAGGGCACATATGATGATGCATATACTTACGCATGCAAGCTTCGCGATGAGACCGGCGCAACATTTATTCATCCTTTCGATGATCCGGATGTCATTGCAGGGCAGGGAACCATAGGTCTTGAGATACTCGACCAGCTGCCTGATGTAGATGCGATCGTAGTACCTGTCGGCGGCGGAGGACTCATATCGGGTGTTGCGTATGCGGTAAAAAAGCTGAAACCAAATGTAAAAATATACGGTGTCCAGGCCAAAGAGGCTGCAAGCATGGCTGACAGTCTGAAATATGACGAGCAGGTCACGCTCAGCACAGTAAGCACTTTTGCTGACGGTATCGCAGTAAAGCATCCTGGCGATCTGACGTTCTCTCTTATAAAGAAGTATGTAGATGACGTGGTCACAGTCACGGAGGATGAGATCGCGGCAGCAATTCTGTCACTGATCGAAAAGCAGAAGCTCATTGCAGAAGGTGCAGGCGCTGTATCTGTTGCAGCAATGATGTTCGGAAAGATCCCGGTAGAAGGCAAAAAGGTGGTTTGCCTTGTGTCGGGAGGAAATATAGATGTAAACATCCTTTCGAGAGTCATTACCAGGGGACTTGTAACGAGCGGCCGCAATGCCACTCTGCAGATCGCGCTTGAGGACAAGCCGGGACAGCTCGTGGACGTAGCGACAATCATAGCCGGATGCGGAGCAAACGTTACAGGTGTTCACTACGGACATTCCGATCCGGATACGGCTGTTACAAGCTGCGTCCTTACACTCGAAATAGAGACCAGAGACTTCGCGCAGCTTGAAGAGGTCCGCCAGACACTCAGAGACAAAGGTTTCAACCTGATATAAAAACTATTCGAACTACCAAGGAGGATATAGAGATGGGATATGAATTCAAGATAACAAGAACAACATCGCCGAAAGAGAAACCTGATCAGACAGCTCTCGGCTTCGGAAAGTATTACACCGACCATATGTTCCTGATGGACTATGATGAGGGACAGGGCTGGCATGACGGACGAATCGTTCCTTACGGACCGCTGTCGATCGACCCTGCTGCATGCACACTGCACTATGCACAGATGACATTTGAGGGCATGAAGGCATACAAGAATCCGGAAGGAGGCATCAATCTGTTCCGTCCGGATATGAACGCAAAGCGTCTGCAGAACAGCAACGATCGTCTTTGCATACCAAGGATCGATGAAGATCTCTTTATTGATGCGGTCAAGGCTATCGTTGACGCAGATAGGGACTGGGTTCCTGATGTACAGGGCACATCGCTCTATATCAGACCGTTCATTATCTCACCTGAGCCTTCAATGGCAGTGCATCCGGCTTCGAAATACTGGTTCATCATCATCCTGAGCCCTGTAGCAGCATACTATGAGGGCAATGACAAGGAACTCCACGGAAGCCGTATCTGGGTAGAAGAGGAATACATTCGCGCTGCAGTAGGCGGAACAGGTTTCGCGAAGTGCGGCGGCAACTACTCATGCGGCATGATCGCAGCTACTGAAGCAAAAAAGCAGGGCTGCGAGGAAGTTCTCTGGCTTGACGCAAAAGAGCATAAATACGTTGAGGAAGTCGGAACATCCAACGCTTTCTTCAAGATCAACGGTAAAGTATACACATCTTCACTGACAGGTTCCATTCTGCCGGGCGTTACGCGTGACAGCGCAATCAGACTGATGAAAAAGTGGGGTGTTGAGGTCGAAGAAAAGCGCCTTGAGATAGATGATCTGCTCGCAGCAGCAGCTGACGGTTCGCTGACAGAAGCATGGGCGACAGGAACAGCATGCGTTGTATCACCTATCGGGCTTTTGAGATACAGAGGAACAAACTATCCGATCAACGGTGAGAAGGTCGGAGAACTCAGCCAGAAGCTGTATGATACACTTTACGGCATGCAGACTGGTATTGCTCCGGACGTTATGGGAGACTGGGTCGTTACACTGTAGGCATTAACAGAACAGACAGGGACCGGAAAATGGCTATCACAAAAAGAGTAGAAAAGATCAGAGATAATTACGTCAACACAAAGCCGCACATCTCATATGAGCGCGCATGGAGCTGGACAAAATCGTTTCAGCGTACGGAAGGTCAGCCGCATCTGATACGTACGGCACAGGCTTTTTACGATACCTGCTGCGAGCTTTCCGTGAACATCTGGGAAGGTGAGCTTGTTGTGGGCACCAGCGGTGAATTCAGAAAGTGCGCAATACTGACGCCTGAATTCGGCTGGCTGTGGATCAACGATGAGATCGACACTTTCCCTGAAAGGGGACAGGACCCTTATGATGTCACACCGGAGCAGACTGAGTTCATAAGAAAGAACATATTCCCTTACTGGGAAGGCAAGTCCGTTGAGGAAGCTTTCCTCGCCAGAACATCTGAGGCGACAAAGAAGATCGGTGTGGATACCGGATTTCTTGATACCGACTCAAAATGGCGTAACGGAATAGGAGAAATCTCGGCAGATTATGTGGATGTGCTGCTCCCTAAAGGATACGGCGGCATACGAACGGAAGCCGAGGCATATATGGCTGAACTCGATGAAGCGATCCCGCAGGAGAAAGCAAAGATCGATTTCTACAGATCCATGGTGCTGATCGCAGACGGAATGATCACTCTGGGCAGACGCTACAGCAAAAAGGCTGCAGAGATGGCTGAAGCTGAGACCGATCCAGTCAGAAAGAAGGAGCTCGAAGAGATAGCTGATGTATGCTCACGCATACCTGAGCAGCCTCCGAAAACGTTCAGGGAAGCTATACAGTTCGTCTGGTTCGTACAGCTAGGAGGCATCATAGCCGAGAACCCTCTTGCATGGAATCCGGGCAGATTCGATCAGTATATGTATCCGTATTACAAGGCGGATGAAGAGGAAGGCGTTATCGACTATGACACTGCGCTTGAACTTGTTGAATGCCTGTGGCTTAAGTACAGTGAATGGGCATGGACCATATCAAAGAATACAGCGAGCTTCTTTGCCGGTTATACAAATTTTGAAAACCTTACCATAGGCGGCACAAAGGTCGATGGGACTGATGCCACCAACACGATTTCATACATGGCCATACAGGCCACAAAGGAATGCATGACCCACCAGCCGACACTGAGCTGCAGGATCCACCCTGACTGCCCGCCTGAATTCATGGAGGCAGTGACGGAGCTCGTTTCCACCGGATGCGGATTCCCGGCTATACACGGTGACAGGACAGGCTACCAGATGCTGTCAAACCTCGGATACAGACCTGAGGACGCAAGAGACTGGAACAACTGCGGCTGCGTAGTGCCTCATTCGCGCAAGACTTTTGAGTGGACATCAGCTGCCAGCATAAGTTTCGCAGCAGCACTTGAGTTCGCGCTGAATCAGGGCAGAAGCCGTTTGTCAGGTGAGCAGGTCTCACTTGAAGAAAAGGACCCGAAGACCTTTGAGTCGATGGATGAGATCATCGAGGCATGGAAAAAGCAGTTCAGATATCTTGTCCGTCACGGAGTCATAAGCCTTGTTACTGCACAGGAGATACACAAAGAGATAGGTCACAGACCTTTCATGTCAGCCTGCAATGAGTACTGTATGAAGAATGGCCGTGATCTTGTCGATGGCGGAGCCAAATACAACATCGGCCCTGTATTCACAGGCGTAGGTCTGTCGGTAACGGCGAATTCTCTTGCCGTCATAAGAAAGCTTGTCTTTGAGGAAGGCGTTACAACGATGGCGGAGATCATAGATGCTATCGATAACAACTGGGAAGGCTATGAACAGCTCAGGGAGCTTGCGCTTGCCTGCCCTAAGTACGGCAACGACGATGATTATGTGGACTCGATAGCACGTGATCTTGCGGACTTCTTCTATGAGGAAGTCACAAAATATGATGACCTTTACGGAAATCATTTCGTTACGGCGTTCATGGGGATCTCGAATTATCTGCCTACAGGCAAGGTCCTTGGTGCAACTCCGGAAGGAAGGCACGCGAAGGATCCGATAAATGAAGGTGTTTCGCCATATACCGGCAGTGACAAGTCGACCTGCCTGGCAGCTCTGAGGAGCGCGGCGAAAATGAATCACGACATACATAGCGGAGGAACTTTGCTCAATCTGCGCCTGAATCACGACCTCGTAGCTACGAAGCGCGGCAGAGCCAACCTCGGAGCTATGCTTCAGAGCTATTTCGCTTTAGGCGGTTTCCATGTGCAGTTCAATACCATATCCAACGAGGTTCTTGCTGACGCTCAGGCAAATCCTGACAAATACCGCAGTCTGCTGGTAAGGGTGGCCGGATACAGCGCGCAGTTTACCAACCTCTCAAGGGAGATGCAGGATTCGATAATGGCAAGGAATGCGCACGAAGCATTCTGATAACAGACAACAGCCCGGCCCCAAAAGCCGGGCATACTTGTAATTATGAGCGTAAAAGGATATATAATGCAGATCCAGCCCTTTTCGGTCAATGACGGTGAAGGGATACGGACAAATATCTTTATGGCCGGATGCCCTCTGCGCTGCAGATGGTGCTCTAATCCTGAGGGGTTCGAACAGAAAGAACTGGTCGGATGGTACAAAAGGAGATGCATCGGATGCGGTGCATGTGCTTCCGTGTGTCCGCAGGGGATAGGGATCGGCATGGAAGAGCGTAGCAGGTGCATTGCGTGTGGCAGATGTGTGAAAGCCTGCCCTGAGGAAGCCAGGGCACGCATGGTCACTATCATGGATGCAGATGATGTTATCAGAGAGGTGATGAAGCACCGGCTGTTCTATTCATACAGCAGAGGAGGAGTCACATTCTCCGGAGGAGAAGCTACATCGCAGCCGGAATTTCTGGACTATGTGTCTCGCGAACTGTACGATTCAGGGCTCAGCATTGATCTGGAGAGCTGCGGGTATTTTGATTTCGACCTTGTACGGCCGTCTCTCGAGCGTATGGACCTGATCTTCATGGATCTTAAGCATATGGATCCGGAAGAGCACAGAAAATATACTGGTGTGAGCAATGAACGCATTCTTGAAAACATAGAGCATCTTGGGTCTCTAATGAGAAAACCTGAAGTTGTCATACGGATACCGGTGATAGGCGGTGTAAATAACAGCGAAGAAAACATTGCTGCGTCGGCGGCATATGTACATGATGTACTGCCTGAGGCGAAGATGGAGCTGCTGCCGTATCACTCTCTGGGAATAATCAAATATGAAGCGATAGGAAAGCCGTTCGATCAGAACGAGTTCTATACTCTGGACAGGGAAGAAATGAAAAAGCTGCGCGGCATCGCGGCAGCGCATGGCCCGAAGATAGCTGACTACAGATAAAGTATAATCTGGGTCTGCTGATTGGTAAACTACGCGCAGTTAATCGAAAACCGCGTACATGCATTTGGTTTCCAAAATGCTTTTTTACTGTCTCTATATGATGTATAATTACAATGCAGATAATTGATATTGATGCAGCGGCAGGGTGCCGTCGAAAAGGAGACTAAAGATGAAAGAGAACGTAATTTTCTGCTATTCGGGTACGGGCAACTGCCTTGACATGGCAAAGAACATCGCAAAAAGCCTTGGCGATACAGACATCATAATGATGCGCAAGTATCCGGTAGTTACAGATGTAAGAGAGGCAAAAAGGGTAGGCTTTATATTCCCTTGCTACGGCGGCGGCCTTCCGGGACATGTTGAGAGATATCTTCATGACATCAAGGTGAGCCCTGATGCATATACATTTGCGATCAATCAGAGCGCATCATACAAGGGTGAGGGACTCAGAAAACTGAATGAGATCATTCCGCTCGACTACTGGGCTGCAGTTACACATCAGTGCACATGCATCTGGCTCTTCCCGCACGACCTCATGATCCCTAAGATGGGAGCGGTAGAAGCCCAGGCGAGATCAGAGCATTTTGCCGAGAGATTCGCTAATGACATAAAGAATGGTGTGAAGTCGAAGAGAGGAGTGCCTAAGGCATATGCAAACAGTGCTGAGCATGCACTCTGGCCTCAGATTGCGCGCAAGAAAGGACTTACGCTAAAAGCAAATGATAACTGCGTAATGTGCGGAACCTGTGCTAAGGTATGTCCTATGGGCAACATCAGATATGTCGGAAAAGCAGTAGTTTTCAGTGACAAGTGTATTTCATGCTGCGCATGTGTACAGTATTGCCCGCAGGAAGCCATAAATTTCGGAAAGGTCACGGAGAAGAGAGAGCGCTATCACAACGTGAATATCACCGTAGATGATCTTAATGAGGAGATCATTTCGTTCTAAAAGAAGGCAATAAAAGATCCGCCGGCGCTTACCGGCGGATTTGTTTTGCACTATTTCTGAGGGTTCGTATCTATTTCGTCGTGCGATGTCTTGGACTCGCCGCCGTCAGAGCTTGCGTCGTTCAGATCCTTTTTGATCTGGCTGCTGCTGATCTCAGGGGTACGCGGCAGATAAACGACTTCAACGCCTTCATCTCTCAGAAAATCGAACTTGCCCTTCCAGTCATCCCCGATGACGAACGTATCGATGTGATACTCATGCATGTCGCTTTTCTTTTGCTCCCAGTTCTCCTCAGGTATGACCAGGTCGACATATCTTATGGATTCAACAAGAGCCTTGCGCTGCTCGTATGAGAAATAGCATTTCTTCTGCTTGGAGTTCCAGTTAAACTCATCTGTTGAGATGGCGACTATAAGGTAGTCGCCGAGAGCCTTGGCTCTTTTGAGCAGATTTATGTGACCGTAGTGAAGAAGGTCATACGTGCCGTAAGTGATTACTCTCTTCATTATATTCTCCGTTCGATGGTTATCATTCTGTTTTATGGTTGTATTGTATCATTGAAAGCGGGTACATGGCAATTGATGCGTGTACTGTAAGTGCAGCCTGCCTGACTCATTGGACACATTACGTGCAGAGTGTTATTATTTAATAGTTAAGATGCCCCGGATAAAGAGGAAAGGGAACAGTTATGGAAGCAAGTATCAACAATGTAGGAAAGCTCATTGACAAGATCAGTGATGGCGCAATGGACATAGGACTTAAGATCGTACTGGCTATAGTCGTCTACATCGTCGGCAGTTTTATTATCAAAAAGATAATTAAGGCTCTGGGTAAGATGAAATCCATGAAGTCCATCGATACGACGGCGGCAGGATACATCACGAATTTTGTAAAGGCAGCTCTTTATGTAGTGCTCGCAGTATCGATCATTGCGCTTCTTGGCGTACCGATGTCTTCAGTTATCGCGGCGATAGCCTCTGTAGGAGTAGCAATAGGCCTGGCGCTTCAAGGGGCTCTCAGCAACATAGCCGGCGGTATAATGCTGCTCATATTCAGACCGTTCAGCGTGGGTGACTATATAGTTGCAGGCGGTGAAGAGGGAGTAGTAAGAAGCATTTCTCTCGTATATACCGTTCTGACGACTCTCGATAACCGCAGGATATCCGTTCCTAACGGTAATCTGATGAACTCTACCATATGCAACGCAACGGTAGAGGAACTCAGAAGAGTAGACCTCAATTTCGATATTGCAGGCTCGGAGGATTCCGATAAGGTGCTGAAGATCCTGTCCGATGTCGTTGACAGTACGGAATGGGCGCTCGACAATCCGGCTCCGCAGGAGCTGATAACAGCAGGAGTTCCGGGCGGACTTACTTACACAGTCAGAGTCTGGGTCAAGACTGCTGACTACTGGAGTGAGTATGGTGCGTTGATGAAGAAGATACCTGCTGCACTCAACGAGGCAGGCATCTCAAGGCCTGCAACACCTATAAGTGTAAGCAAATAATACCGTAGAAAGGAATAAGGCGTTCAGATGAAAAGAGTCACAGGAGCTGTCATTACGGGAGTTTTGTTTGCAGGACTGATAGTACTGCTCAAAATATATGATGTTGCGGCGATAGGTCCTGCCGGGACTGAGGTCGGGTTCTCACATATCAATCAATTTGTGCACAACCTTACCGGCGTCAATATGATCTGGTATCAGATAACGGATTTTATAGGATACGGAGCCATCGCAATATGCGGAATGTTTGCTGTGGCGGGATTCGTTCAGATGATAAAGCGCAGAAGTCTGCTGAAAGTTGACAGGGAGATATGGGCGCTCGGCGGATTGTTCATAGCTGTAATCGGATGCTATGTGTTATTTGAAAAATACATAATCAATTACAGACCAATAATCATGCAGGGAGAGACTGCACCTGAAGCGTCCTTCCCTTCGTCGCATACGATGCTCATCATGACTGTGATGATTGCCGTGATGATAGTCTCGGATAAGTATTTCGGCGACCTTCTCGGAGCCTTCGTCAGAGTCCTGTGTTTCCTGACTGTTCTGATCACTGTCTGCGGAAGGCTGTATTGCGGTGTGCACTGGTTCACGGATATCATCGGAGGTATACTGCTCAGCGCTACACTGTTGTTCCTGTTTGCAGCAGCTGTTTCAGCCGGCGGAAGAAAGAAAGCGGATCCTGCTCTTGATTTTGCATACGATAATAAGCAGGCAGCAAAACGTAAAAATGATGCCCCGGAATCAACCAGAGGTTACAAACCAAAGCATTGAGCATCTTTATAAAAGATGATAGCAGAACGGGTTGACATTTATAGAAAAAAACTATATCAACAAATCCGGTAATTTATTTAGACAATTGGTTAAAAGGGAAACATGGCGATAAACTCATATGAGGTATAAAAAATGCCTCATATGGCTTTTTTTGCGAAAATATCTAATGTTAAATGGAGGATCAAAATGGAAAAGAAAAATGACAAGTTGATGATCATCATCGCTGGTTTAGTGATCGGTGTCATTGCAGCAGGTCTTGCATTCCTCGGAAATCCTAAGAACATGGGATTCTGCATCGCATGCTTCCTGCGTGATACTGCAGGTGGCCTCGGACTTCATAAGGCCCCTCCGGTACAGTACATCAGACCTGAGATCATCGGAATCGTGATCGGCGCATTTGTAGCAGCATTCGCAAAGAAGGAGTTTGGATCAAAGGGCGGAAGCGCTCCTATGACAAGATTCGTTCTCGGATTCTTCGCCATGGTAGGCTGCCTTATGTTCCTCGGATGCCCGTTCAGAATGATCCTGAGACTGGCCGGTGGAGACATGAACGCACTTCTCGGTCTCGTGGGATTCGTTATCGGTATTTTCTGCGGTATCTTCTTCCTCAAGAACGGATACTCGCTTAAGAGAACTTACAGCCTGACAGCAGGTGAAGGTTACTGGATGCCTATCCTCGAGGTAGTGATTTTCGTTCTTCTCATTGCAAGACCGGCATTCATCGCTTTCTCAGAAGAAGGCCCTGGATCGATGCACGCAGCTGTTATACTGTCACTTGCTGCAGGACTCGTTGTTGGTGTTCTGGCTCAGAGAACAAGACTGTGCATGGTCGGCGGAATGAGAGACCTCGTTCTCTTCAAAGAGACAAGACTCCTTTGGGGATTCATTGCTATTCTTGTTGCAGCCCTGATTACTAATCTCGCTCTCGGCGGATTTAAGCTTGGATTTGCTGAGCAGCCAATCGCGCATACTGACGGACTCTGGAACTGCCTCGGCATGCTCCTCGTAGGATTCGCTTGCGTACTCCTCGGCGGATGCCCACTCAGACAGCTCGTTATGTCCGGAGAAGGAAATGCTGACAGCGCAGTAACAGTTCTCGGTCTTATGGTCGGTGCTGCATTCTGCCACAACTTCGGACTTGCTTCCAGTGGCGAAGGCCCAACACCTGCAGGCAAGATCGCGGTTATCATCGGTATCATCGTTGTTGCTCTCATCGGCGTAGTCAATACTTACGTTAAGGAGAAAGCACCTGCAAAGGAAGCAGCATAAAACCAACAGGAGGTATACTATGGTAGATGCAAGAGGACTGTCCTGCCCAATGCCTGTAATCATGACCCAGAAGGCTATGAAGAGCAAGGAGGACTACTATGAAGTAATGGTAGATGCTCAGGCTCCTCTCGAAAACGTTACACGTTTTGCCAAGAGCCAGGGTTACAACGTTGAGGTGGAGGATAAGGGCGGAGAGTATCTGCTCAAAATCTCCAGATAAAATGCAAAATAAAGCGGGGGAGAGATCCCCCGCTTTGTGCTATAATCTTCTTAATCGTATGAATACTTATATAGCTACTTTTTTTATGCATTTTGGCTCGATAAGGTTTGAGCGCCTGTGCAAGTCAAAGGGGCTTGAGGCGCGTACCATGCCTGTTCCGAGAAGTCTGAGCAGCAGCTGCGGCACATGTGTGAAGTACAGTGCAGCAGAGCCGCTTTTTGATCCTGCCCACGATGAAATGGAGCAGATGGTCATCTGCAATGATGACGGTTCATATACACAGATCTACAAAGCAGAAAACCTGTAAAAAAGGGATCCCGGCGGTACACCGGGATCATTTTTTAGTGTTTAAAGTGAAAATATCTCGAGATCTTCACATGCATCAAGCGCTGCTTTAGGGCCAACCACGCAGACTGTGCCTTTCTCTGCCATATCCTTCAGGACATTCCCCAGACCGGCAAGATCGCCGGCTTTTGTATTGAGTATCTCCCTGCGGATCCGTATCCTGTCCTCATCTGTAAATCCTGACAGATAGAAGTCGTCTGCGGATCTGCCTTTGGCGGCAGGAGAGAGCAGGGGCTCTGTCGAAGCTATGGTAGATATGATGAAACCGTCTATATCAACATTTTCGTCCGAAGCGAAATCCGTAAGGAAGTCAGATGTCGTCTTGAATATGCCAAGCGAGCGTCCCGGGCTCGGATCTCTGTATGTGTGGCAGAAAAGGCTGCCTGTTCTGCCTGCTGACATTGAAGCTCCATATGCTCCGCCTTGTACTCTGATACTGTTCCAGAGATGCGAGAGGGAGACTATGTTTGCGGCTACCTGGAGGTTACCGCTCATTTTGTGACCGTCGCTCTTAAGATCATAAGAGGTGACGGCAAATGATACTGCGGCAGGTATTTCGATGCCCATGCGTCGAGGAAGCGCTGACTCATAGTGTGTCTTGCCAGGCATCGCCTCTCCATCCGGGAGCTTTTCCATAAGCCTTGAAAGATCCGGATAGCTGTCAGCTGTTACACCGATGATGGCATTTTGCCTGCAGATGCTTTTTCTGATGACTTGTTCTGCGAAAGATATGAATACATCGAGCTCATCATCAGAAGCAGAGCTCATCCCATGCATGTACTGCATGAAACTGTGTCCGTTAACAGCTTCAGCAGCAGCATCTCTGGCAGACCAATGTGATCTTGCTTCAAACAGACCCAGACGGTGACCGTTGGCCATGGCTGTCCGCTTGGAATCCTCATCGATCTGAGTGATCAGTTCGCGCATCATCGCTTTGTCATCAAACTTTGTGCCTGTCAGGATTTCAGCGATGAGATCTTCGGCTTCCGGCAGTTTGTCTGCGAGTACCGATGCCCTGACTCTGATGCAAGGGGTGCATTCTTCGCTGTCGCTGTCTTTGGCGAGTATATCAAGTCCGAAAGAGATGCCGCCGATATACATGCGGATCTCGTTCTGCAGTGACAGCACATCGTATCCGCTTGTCGGGAGATCCCTGAAGAATTCCGTGATGAGTGCCGCTGCAGGCAGATCGGACAAAGCCAGTTGGGTAACAGGGAAGTATATGTTTACATGAACGATCCCGTTCGACGGCAGCTGATGGAACAGCACCTTAGCTCCGCATAAATCCTTTTCCTCGGTAGGAATCAGTTTAGGCATCGGATCGATGTCTGCGAGATCCAGCTGAGGTATGGTAGCAAGAGCTTCTTCGCTGTCATCATTCTGCTGCCATTCGAGCAGCTTGCGATTGAGCTCTTCAAGTTCTTCTCTGCCCGGACCGTCCAGCGCTTCTACTGCAGCCTTTACACGCAAAGCCTCTTCAGCCGCTTCCTTTGAGGCATAGCCGCTGTCAGGTATGAGAATGAGCGTTGAAAGCATGGATGTGTCACCCAGTATCTCTCTTGCCAGATCCTCCATCTCTCCGTTGTCGATCATGGAACGCACTTTGGCGATAGATGAATCCGTTGTGAGATATAAAGCAGGATCTCCGCCATAGAGCCACGATGAGTATGCTGAGATCATTCTGTAAAGAGCCTGGGGCTCAGGATACTGCCTGAACCTGAAATCCGTCTGATTCACTGATGCTTCAAGGTCTCTCTTTGAAAAACCTTTTTCAGTTATCTCATTTATGGTGTCTTCTACGATGCGGATAAGGCGCTTTGCGACGCCTTCGAGAGCAGCCGGATCAGTTTTTGCATTTTCTCCGCCGTTTATTCCGCGGAACAGCATCATGAGATATGGCTGAGCTATGCCGTCTGAGACGTAGATCTCCATGTCTTCAGCCAGTCCTGAAGACAGGACTGCGCGCTTGAGAGGTGATTCGTTGGAGTCCGCTATCTGCTCCATGATTATGCTGAGAGCGAGCATCTTATCTCTGTCTTCCCAGCTGCTGATGACCTTTCCGAGGCAGATGAGAGGCTTGTCATCCTCACTGCTCGCAGCAAAACGGATGATCTTTTCAGCCTTTACAGGCGCCTGGATCCTGAGCTGAGGAATGTCATCAAGCCGGTCAAAGCCGGCAAGGTACTCCTCGATTTTTGCGAGAGTTGCGTCGAGAGGAATATCACCGTCAAGATAGAAATATGAATTAGACGGGTGATAATACCTCTTATACTGCTTAATAAAAGACTCATATGTTAGATCCGGAATAGCTTTAGGATCGCCGCCTGAAATGTAACCGTAACAGCTGTCAGGAAAGAGAAGAGCCGTCATCGTTTCATCAGCTATAGAATCGACTTCGGACATCGCTCCTTTCATTTCATTGAAAACGACACCTTTGTAAACGGGCTCATCGCCTGTCGTATCGATATGCCATCCCTCCTGATAGAAGATGTTTGGGTTATTCAGAATATTAGGCTTGAAGACGCTGTCGAGATATACTTCCATCAGATTGAGATAATCCTGCTCAATGCGGCTTGATACCGGATATACCGTTTTGTCCGGGAACGTCATCGCGTTGAGGAAGGTGTTCATTGAAGTCTTGAGAAGCTCCACGAACGGCTCCTTGACCGGATAGTGCTCCGAACCGCAAAGAACCGAGTGCTCGAGTATGTGGAACACTCCTGTGCTGTCTTCAGGCAGGGTCCTGAATCCGACCGAGAAAAGCTTGTTTTCATCGCCGTTGTCAGCCCATACAAGTCTGGCTCCCGTAGCATCATGTTCCATCTCGACAAGCCTGCCGCCTATCTCTTTTATTTCACGTATGTCAGTCACGGTAAAACCGTGGATTTTATCACTTACTGTCATTGGTTATGCTCCGATAATACTGGTTTATGATTACTGACCCGCTCCGGGCCGAAAATACCCTATAATGATATACCAATATCGGGAGCAATTAAAGTGCATGGCATGATATGGCATGTTATAATAATGTTTACAATTACTGAACATAACCTCATTCAAAGGAGGCAGAAATGGTAGACAACGGAATGATTTACTTCGCCAGAAAGGGCGATGGCGAAACACTCAGCGATAAGATATGCATGAGACCGGATAAAGCCAACAGACATGGTTTCATCTGCGGTGCTACCGGCACGGGTAAATCTGTCACGCTCAAGGTGCTTGCCGAGAGCTTTTCACAGATCGGAGTTCCGGTATTCATGTCCGATGTGAAGGGGGATATGGCAGGCATTGCTGTTCCGGGAACAGACAGTGAGAGCATGCAGAAGAGACTGGACCGATTTGGCATCAGGGATACATTCAGTTACCGTGGATTCCCGGTATCTATTTTCGATATTTATGCACAGAACGGCACCCCGCTCCGCACCACTGTGTCGGAGATGGGACCACTGCTTTTCAGTCAGGTGCTCGATCTCAACGATACTCAGACTGAGCTGATGCAGGTAATTTTCAAGATCGCTGACGATCTGGGACTTATCCTTACAGATACAAAAGACATGAAGGCGACACTGCAGTACTGCGCTGACCATTCAGGTGAGTTCAAAATGGATTACGGTCTGATCCCGCAGCAGTCAGCATCTGCGATCATAAGGGCGATAGTCGCTCTCGAATCCGAGGGGGCAGATATTTTCTTCGGTGAGCCGGCGATAGATATCAGGGATCTGTTTCTGACCGCTCCGGACGGAAGAGGCATAATCAACATCCTTGACGCGGAGACGCTGATCAATAAACCGAGACTGTACTCGGCGTTCATGCTCTATCTGCTGTCTGAGCTGTTTGAGGTGCTTCCTGAAGTGGGAGACCCGGAGAAGCCGAAGATGGTATTCTTCTTCGATGAAGCGCATCTGCTGTTCAAAAATGCATCGAAGGTCCTGCTTGAGAAGATAGAGCAGGTAGTGAAATTAATAAGATCGAAGGGCGTTTCGATATTTTTCGTGACACAGAGCCCGGGAGACATTCCGGGAGCGGTGATGTCACAGCTTGGCAACAAGATAGAGCACGGCCTGCATGCATATACGCCGGCTGAGCAAAAGGCGCTGAATGCAGCTGCCGATGCTTTCAGGGAGAATCCTGAATTCGATACCAAGACACTCATGCAGAACCTCGGAACGGGCGAGGCGGTAGTCTCGATGCTCGATGAAAAAGGTGCGCCTTCGGTGGCGGAGTACGCATTCATACTTCCGCCTGAGAGCCGCATGGGAGCTATTACGGAAGAGGAAAGAAGGAACGCGGTGGATTATTCGCCGCTCAACAATAAATATCTCACGATGGTGGATAACGTATCGGCATACGAGGTGATCACGGGACGTGTACCGGGTGCGGCCACGGCGTCAGGCGCCGGGTCCATTACCGCGCCTGACGGGCAGGTATACGGCAACACCTCTGGTATACCTGCCGCTGCGCCTCCGGCGCAGACCGCGGCCGATGAAGGCATCACCGTAGACTATGAATCTGTTCAGCAGCCTGTGCAGCAGCCGAAGGTGAAACCGGCAGCAAAAGCTGAAGAAGACAGCAGATCAACTATAGGGGAGATCGCAGATAATTACCTCGGCAAGTCGGGTACAAAGCAGGTCATCAGATCCACGGGAAGTACTATAGGCAGAGAAATAGGTAAAACCATTGGTGAAGCAGTACTCGGTAAAAAAGGCCGTACCATAGGAGGCAATATAGGCTCTGCGATAGGGCGCAACCTCCTTGGAACGCTTACAGGTAAGAAGTAAAGAAAGGAATCAGGCAATGGGACTTACAAAGGAAGATATAGTAAAACTGCTTGATGACAGCAAAATCAAGTACGAGATAGTAGAACACAAACCGGTCTATACGATAGATGAAATGCTCGAGTGCAACCTTCCGCATCCTGAGCAGATCGCCAAAAACCTTTTCGTACGCGACGACAAAAAGCGCAAATACTATCTCATTACATGCCTAGAAGATAAAAAGGTAAACCTCAAGGAGTTCCGCAAGGCGCAGGATACCCGCCCTCTTACATTTGCTTCCGAGGAAGATCTTATGGATAAGATGGGACTCATCCGCGGGGCTGTCACACCTTTCGGGGTACTGGCCAATGATGACAAGGATGTGGTGGTATATATGGACAAGGATTTTGAGAACAAGCTCATGGGAATCCATCCGTGTGACAATACAGCCACCGTATTTATCAATACGCGTGATGTGGTAAAACTGATCAGGAAGCACGGCAACGAGCTTCATTTCGTCAAATTATGATAAGGCTGAACGACAACGCAATAGCATATATGGAAATGCTCGGCTACAAAGATATCGTGCTTCTGACCGACGACGCACGCACCTGATGTGATCCCTCCAAAGCGGAGGTGTCGGTAAGTTTTACCGACGGAGACGGATCGGAGTATGACGGGGAATATTATCGTGAGGAATCGCAGATCGGAACAGTTTATGTGCCAATTCACGGTGTGCTGCTCGAAGAAAATGCGGCCATCAGATATGAGAAATATCCCTGGATCGAGAAATTTGAGCTTGATGGTATAAAGCCGGCCGCTGTATGCTGCATCTGGCAGCCACCTGTGTGATTGTATACAATTATACATTTTTCATCACAATTTGTTCACATTATAGACAAGAGTTCGTATTTTTTGATAAAATACAGCAAATGAAAGCCGGTCTGTTATGATACCGGCTATACGTTTTTCAACTACTGTCAATGGTTAAAGGGTAAATCAACAAAAGGAGATTCTTATGAGTGGTTTTGTAGGTTTCATGAACAACATTCTGTATAAGCCATACATCGTTCCACTGTTCCTGATTGCTGTAGGTATCTACTTTACAATCAGAACCAAGGGCGTACAGATTCGTATGTTCAAGGAGATGTTCAAGGTCGTAAGCGAGAAACCGGCTGATGAAAAGGGCATCTCATCATTCGGAGCACTGATGGTTTCGACAGCATCCCGTGTTGGTACAGGAAACATCATCGGTGTATGTACAGCTATCATACTCGGTGGTCCGGGAGCTATCTTCTGGATGTGGATCACAGCTATTTTCGGCGGAGCAAACGCATTCATCGAGTCGACGCTGGCACAGATCTATAAAAAGAAAGCTGACGACGGTACATACTATGGAGGACCTTCGTACTACATGCAGAACGCTCTCGGCCAGAGATGGCTCGGCGTGCTCTTCTCGGTACTGATCATCTTCACATATGCCGTAGGTTACAACATGCTCGCTGCTTACAACCTGCAGTCGACATTCGCAACATTCAGCTTCTATAACGAGAAGTCGACTCCGATGGTTATCGGCGTTATCCTCGCTGTATTCTTTGCAGCTACCATCCTCGGCGGCGCAAAGAAACTGACAGACGTAACCGGATTCCTCGTACCTGTTATGGGCGTCCTCTACGTTGCAATTTCTCTTGTCGTTCTCGTGCTCAACGCAAAGAACTTCGGAGCTATGTTCGGACTGATCTTCAGCACAGCCTTTGACTTCCCGGCAATTTTCGGAGGCTTCACCGGTTCGGTAATCATGTGGGGACTCAAGAGAGGTCTTTACTCCAACGAGGCTGGTATGGGTTCTGCTCCGAATGCGGCTGCTAAGGCTGACGTAGTTCATCCTGTAAAGCAGGGTCTCGTACAGACACTGTCCGTATTCATCGACACACTGCTGATCTGCTCCGCAACAGCATTCATGTGCCTGTCCACAATGTCAGTAAATCCTGCTGACTTTGTACTTGAGGACGGCGGTGCCAATGCAGCAGGCTATGTACAGACATGCCTCCACACATCGCTCGGCGGTTTCGGACCTGTCTTCATTGCTATCTCGATGACACTGTTCGCATTCACCACACTGATCGGTAACTATTCATACTGCGAAGGCTGCTTCGCATTCATCCTCAAGAGAGACATGACAAAGACAGAGGTAACCATCTTCAGAATTATCGCTATCATCCTCGTGTTCCTCGGAGCTATCTCCAGCGCAGGTCTCGTATGGGATACAGCTGATATGTTCCAGGGTCTCATGGTAGTATGCAACATTCCTACCATTGCTATCCTCGGCGGAGTTGCGGTCAAGGCTCTTGACGATTACACAGCACAGAAGAAGGCGGGCAAGGCACCTCACTTCAAGGCTGCAGCCATCGGACTGACTGATGACAAGGTGGACTGCTGGAAGTAATCCTATAATCGACATATCAAAAGAGACTCGTTTGCAAACGAGTCTCTTTTTTATGTGTATACTGTAATGCTGCTTTATTTAAATGTGGCTTCCCATTCTGCTTCCTTGAAACCGACGAGCACTTTATCATCCGCTACTGCGATCGGCCTCTTTACAAGCAAACCATCGCTGGCAAGCAGACTGAACATCTCATCCTCACTCATTTCAGGGAGCTTATCCTTTAGCTTCATTTCCTTATAAAGCAACCCGCTTGTGTTGAAGAATCTTCTCAGCGGCAGGCCGCTTGCCGCATGCCACTTTCTGAGCTCTTCCTCACTTGGGTTATCGAGCTTGATATCTCTGTATGTATATTCAATATTGTTGTCTTCAAGCCACTTCACAGCCCTTTTGCAGGTGCCGCACCTCGGATAACATACTGCAAGCATCATAAACCTCCTTTTGATCCATTCCAATTGTTATGTATCAATAATATCTCAAATCTGTCTGCTGTCAAAGACATCATTATTCGATGTATTTTTATGATAAAATGACTATGTATGGCCAAGATTATTTACATTGACGGGCTTGAGGTCGAACTGACCAGAAAGCGTATAAAAAGAATGAATATGCGGATCAAGGAGCCTGACGGACGTATAGTCATCAGTGTTCCTTATCTGGTGCCTGACAGTGAAGTGATCAGATTCGTAAGAAGCCGCAGGGACTGGATCGATAAAAATGTCGCTCGTGTCCGTGCAAGAGCGCTTGCTCATCCGGAGCCGGAAGATAAGGCCGAAAAGGAGGCCTTGAGAGCTTATCTTAAAAGGCGCATTGAAGCCAGACTTCCGGTGATCGAGGAAGTGACAGGCCTGTACTGCAGCGGCTGGACTGTGCGCGACATGCACACACGCTGGGGCAGCTGCAACACAAATACTCATCATATCAATCTCAGCCTTATGCTCGCTACAAGAAGCGATGCGGAACTGGATTATGTCATACTGCATGAGCTGGTCCACACGGTGGTTCCAAACCACGGACCGGAGTTCTATGCTGTGATGGACAGGTTCATGCCGGGCTGGAAAAAAATACGCAAGGCGCTCAATTACGGTTAATTTAGAAAGAAGAAATGGAAGTCCCTCAGCTTATAGTCGATCTGGCAATAATGCTGACTACTGCCGCGGTAGTCACGATAGTTTTCAAAAAACTCAGGATCCCTACGATACTGGGATATATTGTCGCGGGTTTTCTCATTGGTCCGAATTTTCCTCTCTTCATGAATATTGAGAGCGCGGCGTCTGTAGAGACCTGGAGCGAGATCGGCGTTGTTATCATACTTTTCCACATAGGTCTTGAATTTGACTTCCACAAGCTGTCCGAGATAGGAAGCACAGCCATTGTTTCGGCTGCGGTCAAAATGGGCGGAGTCATGCTTGTAGGTTATGGATTCGGCATTCTCGCCGGTATGAGCACCATGAATGCGGTGTTCCTCGGAGCCATGCTCTCGATCAGTTCTACGGTCGTCATACAGAAATGCTTCAGTGAAATGGGGCTTGAAGGCGAGAAGTATACCGGGCTGGTGATGGGCTCACTCGTTATGGAAGACGTCATCGCTGTGTTTATGATGGTAGTGCTGACAACGATCTCTGCAAGTCAGGCTTCAGACGGAAGCAGTATGGCACTGCGCATGTTCCTGATGATAACCTACCTCGTACTGTGGCTTATTCTCGGCATATTCTTTTTGCCTACAATCCTTGATCGGACAATGGAACTGATGAGTGACGAGACTCTCACACTTCTGAGCCTCGGTTTCTGCTTCCTTATGGGAATGCTGGCGCACTGGCTCGGCTTTTCGATGGAGCTCGGAGCGTTCATTGCGGGGTCACTGTTCGCCGGGACCCGGCACGTACATAAAGTCGAAAGAGTGACTGCCGGAATCAAAGACATGTTCGGGGCAATATTCTTTCTGTCTGTAGGCATGATGGTAGATCCGGGCATCATCGCAGCCCGCTGGACTTCAATAGTCCCGATAGCGATACTTGCTGTGGTCGCCAAGCTAATCTTCGCTACCATCGGAATGATACTTTCGGGCCAGGATCCGGAGACTGCTTTAAGAGGCGGCATTTCACTCGCACCTATAGGTGAATTCTCATTCATCATCGCGAACCTTGGCATATCCCTTGGAGTCATGGACAGCTACCTGTACCCGGTCATCGTTGCTGCATCTATACTGACTATCATCGTTACTCCGGTACTGATAAGGAATCAGGACAAAATAATAAAAGTGATAGCTAAGCCTATCCCTGCGAAGATCAAAAAAATGATCCGCAATTACACTTCAGAAAACCGGAGCGATGAAGAACACGTTTCTGAGTGGAAGATCGTACTTAAGGACTACTTCATCAAGGTCGCTGTCTATGGAAGCATTATGCTCGTTTTGACTCTCGTGTGCTGCCGGGCGCTGTATCCGGCTCTCGCGGCGCTTATTGGCGACAAGGCTGCCAAGATAGCAGTCATCGTTGTGAACTATCTTGCGCTGGCGGTCTTTGCAGTACCTTTCATGGGTAACCGCAGCGTCGCATTCACACAGCTGTGGATGAACAGACTGGCAAACAGACCTCCGCTGGCTGTTATGATACTACTAAAAATAGTCATTCTGGAGCTCATAGCACTGATCCCGGTGGAGACGCTCCTTAACATAAATAATCTGATAATAGTGCTTTTGATTCCGCTGAGTGTTTTCCTGATTGCAAGATCTGAATTCATAGCAACATATTATCTGCAGCTTGAGACGAGATTCTTCGCGAATCTGAACCAGAAGACGATGGAGGAACGCGGAGGAGCGAGGCAAAGGCAGCACTGGCTCAACGAGGACTACAGCATATTCAGCTGGGACGTTCCGGCAGGCGCGCCATATGAAGGGAAGACGATACAGGAACTCGACTGGGGCAGAAAAGACGCTGTGTATGTGGTCAAGGTAAGGCATGGCGACAAAAAAATGCCTATGCCTCCGGCAAGGACGATCCTGCATGCCGGAGATCATGTCCATGTCATCGGTGACAGAATATCGCTTGAGACGTTCTACAAGACGCTTGGTATAGATCAGGATGTACACATGCGCACACTCAAGGAATTTCTTGATGAGGATTATACCGGAGGCAATGCGCTCTCGTGCGCGGCCATCCAGGTAAGAGGCACGGAACCATATGTCGGCAAACCGATAAAAAGGAGCCGTATAACCGCACGCAATCACTGCATGATACTCGGCCTTGAACGTGACGGATACGCTACGACTATGCCTGATTCAAACATGCTCATAGAAAAAGGAGATATACTTTGGATCATTGGTACAGGAACAAACCTGAGCAGTATAGCTGCTCATTCGGTCGGAGATACCGGTACGCATTCATCAGCCGGTACAGATACAGAACTTCCTGTGGGAGGTGAACGCAAATGAATTGGGACATTATAACTACATATCTTCTTCCTCCGCTGATCGGAGCGGTAATAGGGTATTTTACGAATCTCATAGCGGTCAAGATGCTGTTCTACCCGCACAAACCCGTATATGTGTTCGGGCATCAGCTTCCGCTGACTCCCGGAGCTATCCCGAAGGGCAAGGCGAGACTGGCAAAGTCTGCAGGTAAGATCGTCCAGAATGAGCTTTTTACGCGGGAGGATATCTCGGGACGGCTGCTTACTGAAGAGGTAGAGAAGCCGCTCATCGACAAGGTGATGAGCATACTGGATACCAACATCAGAGAGACAGGGGCTGTTATGGCGGGCAGCAAGGAAAAGTACGACAAGCTCGAGGACAGTTTTACAGAGCTTCTGTCTTTCAAGATAACCGATGCCATAAAGAGGATGGACATACCCGGGACCATTTATAATGAAGGCAAAGCCATGCTCCTGGATCACGTTCTGAATTCAAGGGTCCTGGCATTTGTGGTCAGTGACGGCATGATCGACAGGGTGATGAAGGCTGTCAGTGATAAGATGGAGGAATTCATCGACGCGAGAGGCCCCGAGATGGTCAGCGAGATCACCACATCAAGGATACACGACCTTGGAGACAGGACACCTTTATATGTGCTTGAGCTTGCCGGTTATGATCCGGAGTTCGTAAGAAGAAAGATAACCGAAGCTTACCGCGAATCTGTGGTGAATGCGGTCAACTCTGCACTGCGCAGGATAGACGTCGCAAAAGTAGTCGAGGACAAGATCAACTCAATGGCGGTAGAAGAACTTGAAAAGGGAGTTCTGACAGTGATGAAGACCGAGCTCAAACTGATAGTAGACCTCGGCGCGCTCATCGGTCTTGTGATAGGCAGCATCAATATATTCATCTGACGGAGATAGAGAATGAGCGATAAAAACGATTACGTAGTATTTGACCACGTCCGCAAGGTCTATCATGTGGGCGAAGTCGATATAGAAGCTCTTGCTGACGCGACTTTCAGCGTAGCGAAGGGTGAGCTTGCCATTGTTGTCGGTGAATCCGGAGCGGGCAAGACGACTCTGCTGAACATACTCGGCGGAATGGATACCCTTACAAGCGGAAAGGTGCTGCTTGACGGCAGAGAGATCAGCAGCCTCAGCATGAGGGAACTGACCAAATACCGCAGATACGATATAGGATTCGTGTTCCAGTTCTACAATCTGGTACAGAATCTTACAGCTCTTGAGAACGTATCGCTTGCTACACAGATCTGCAAGGATCCGCTCGATCCTGCTGAAACGCTGAAAGCGGTTGGTCTGGGCGAGAGAATGTATAACTTCCCGGGACAGCTCTCGGGAGGAGAACAGCAGAGGGTAGCCATAGCAAGAGCTCTCGCCAAGAATCCTAAACTGCTCCTTTGCGATGAGCCTACAGGAGCCCTTGACTACAACACAGGCAAGCAGATCCTGCAGCTGCTGCAGGATCAGGCGCACAACTCAGGTGCTACAGTCATCATAATTACTCACAACAAGGCGATCACTCCAATGGGCGACCGCGTTATAAGCGTAAGGAGCGGAAGAGTGCAGGACGTAAAAATCAATGAACATCCTGTGCCGGTGTCCGAAATAGAGTGGTAGCATGCTCAGAAAGTCGACCTTCAGAGAGATAAAGACCTCACTTGCAAGATATCTTGCGATCTTTGCGATCGTAGCTCTTGGAGTGGGGTTTTTCAGTGGACTGAAGGACTGCAAGGAGTCGATGGTTAGCACGGCCCGCCGCTACCTTGATACGACGAATTTCTATGATTATCAGATACTGTCTTCGTATGGCGCTGACGATGACAGCATTGAATTGGCAAAATCATGGGAAGGTGTAAGCGGAGCGGAAGGCTCCGTACAGATCGATGTGATAGCACGCTCCGGAAGCGGTGATTCAAGCGCCCTCAAGGCGATCTCTTTGCCGGATAAACTAAACACCCTTAATGTCACCGAAGGCAGGCTGCCGCAGAACATCAATGAATGCGTAGTGGATGCCTACAGCATTACCGACGAGGGATTTCATGTAGGTGACCATATTGAGATAACCGATGAAAACGACAAAGACAAACTGAAAGAGTTCAATGTAAAGGACTTCGAGATAGTCGGTCTGGTCAATACGCCGATATACCTTGATTACCAGAGAGGATCGACAGACATAGGCAACGGAAGTCTTGATACTTTCTTCTTCATAGAAAAGGATGCTTTTGACGTAGATTACTATACAAATCTTTACGTGACACTCGACGGCGATGAAGTATCTCTGACCGATGAGCATGAGGACAGGCTCAAGGCAGAGGAAGACAATATGAAAGCGCTGGCCGAAGCGGTAACGGATGGCCGACGCGAGGCTGCCAGAAAGGATGCGCAGGAAGAGCTCGACGAAAAGAAGCAGGAATACGAGGACAACCTCGCCAAATACGAGAAAGAAAAACGTGATGCTGAGAAAAAACTCGATGATGCTGAAAAGCAGATCAAGAAAGGCGAAAAGCTGATCAGCTCCAACCGCAAAAAAGCGGAGAAGGGTAAGAGTGATGCGGAAACTGCCCTCAGCGGCCTTGAGGCGAATCTCATAGAGGTGAACAACGGCATAGCAACACTCAACAGCGAAAGAAAGAAGGCTGAGGATGGACTTGCTCTGGCAAACAGCGGAAAAGAAAAGCTTGAGAGCGGAAAGGCTGAGCTCGAAACAGCTATAGCAGGACTGCAGCAGGCTGCTGAGACCGATCCTGATCCCGATAACGTGGAAAATTATAAAAAGCAGATCGCAGCGCTAAGCGAAGATCTTGCCGGAGTGGAGCAGCAACTGGAAGGCTTAGACGCGCAGATCAAAGAGATAAACGCCGGTATTGCTGTCATCGATGCTAAGCTAAAAGAAGCCGAGGCAGGCAAGGCCATGATAGAAGATGGCATCGCCAGGGCGAAACAGGGGATAGACCAGGCAGACTCCGGCCTGACCAAGCTCGATAAGAGTGAAAAGGAACTGGCCAAAAACAAAAAGAAACTTAAAAGTGAAGAGAGAAAGGCTGACAGCGAATTCGAGAAGGCAAAGAAGGAACTCGATGATGCGAAGGACAAACTGGACGAAGCTCAGGAAAAGATCGACGACATGGAGATCGGCAACTCTTTTGCATTGTCACGCAAAGAAAACGCAGGCTACTCTTCGTTCGACAGCAACTCCAGCATCGTAAGCAATATAGCCAAGATATTCCCGCTGTTCTTCCTGCTCATTGCAGCACTCGTGTGCATGACCACGATGACCAGAATGGTAGACGAGCAGCGTACACAGATAGGTGTTCTCAAAGCACTTGGATACAGCAACAGCCAGATTGTAGGCAAGTATATGTTCTATTCGGGCAGCGCTGCATTCCTCGGAGCCATAGTCGGATTCTTTGTCGGATGCAAGGTTTTCCCTGTGGTTATTTGGAATGCGTATACCATGATGTATGATTTCAGCGATACTGTCGACTATATAATCAACTATAAACTGGGTCTTGCAGTTCTGGCTGTGGCGTTGCTGTGTTCAATGGGAGCCACATGGGTATCGATCTCGGCAGACTTCAAGGTGCCGGCGGCAGAGCTGATAAGACCGAAGGCTCCGCCTGCAGGCAAGCGAATACTCCTTGAGAGGATTACACCTCTGTGGAACCGTATCAGCTTCCTTTATAAGGTTTCGATAAGGAACATCTTCAGGGACAAGAAGAGATTCCTCATGATGGTAATCGGAGTCAGCGGATGCACAGCCCTGCTTATCGCCGGTATCGGTATCAGGGCTACTATATCAAAGGTTGCGGATTACCAGTTCGATGAGATCTCACTGTATGACATCACTGTCATATTCAGCAAGAATATGACAGAGAACAGGCAGGAGGACTTCCTGGAAGAGCTTCAGGACGGTACAGATATACCTGACAAAAACGTCAGGTTCCTGCACAGGGGTGAGGTGACGATGGTGATAGGAGACAAGACTACCGATATCACCTGCGTCGCTACTGAAGCCGAAGGCTTTGATGATTTCATAGATCTCCACACTGGTGATCAGCATCTGGACTATCCGGGACCGGGTGAGATAGTAATAGTCAGGAAGACCAGCCATGATTACGGACTGGGCGTCGGCGATGAGGTAAAGCTGCGCGAAGGCTACCGTGAGATGGAGGTTAAGATCGTCGGTGTCGCTGATAATTATGTATATGACAGCATATACATGACACCTGAGACATACCGTGATGGTTTCGGCAAAGATCCGGATATAAAGGCGGCGTTCATTGATTTCGAAGACGGCACAGAAGAAGATGTGATAAGGAACGCATCTGCAGATGCTGCCGGCTATGAGTACACTGCTGCGACACAGACAAATATTGATGTCAGGGAGAATGTCAGCAAGATGATGAAGAGCCTGAACTCTATCGTCTATGTCGTCATACTCTCGGCAGCGCTGCTTGCATTCATAGTGCTGTACAACCTGACCAACATCAATATAACAGAGCGAATAAGGGAGATCGCAACTATAAAGGTGCTGGGGTTCTATCAGCTTGAAGTATCACAGTATGTATTCCGCGAGAATCTCTTCCTGACAGCTGTTGCAGCCATAGTAGGGATACCGATGGGTGACTGGCTGCTCAAATTCGTAATAGACAATATCGTATTAAGCATGATCTACTTTGAGCCGAGGCACGGTCCATACGATATACCGATAGCAGTAGCTCTGACATTCGTATTCGCATTCTTAGTGAATCTTGCAATGCAGAAGAGGCTTCGCGACGTATCCATGACGGAGTCACTCAAATCTGTAGAATAAGATATATATAATACCTCTGTTCGCTGTGCTCCGTCACCGACACTATATCGGAAATAGACGAAGCTGGCTGAAAAATGTATAATTGAAAACGAAAAAAGGCGCAGGCAAATCAAAAGGGCCTTGTGCCGGAGTAAACGGAGGATAATA
The DNA here is from genome assembly GCA_902801255.1 of uncultured Eubacteriales bacterium. GTDB lineage: Bacteria > Bacillota > Clostridia > Peptostreptococcales > Anaerovoracaceae > Crickella. The sequence goes on from CADCHO010000007.1 coordinate 38,013, forward strand.
CACCATGAAGAAATTCATTATCGAAATGGAAGACGGCGGCGTTATGAAGGGCGAACTCTATGAAGACATCGCTCCTGAAACCGTAGCCAACTTTGAGAAGCTTGCGAATGGGGAGTTCTATGACGGCCTCATTTTCCACAGAGTCATTCCTGGATTCATGATCCAGGGCGGATGCCCTGACGGAAACGGCATGGGCGGTCCGGGATACACCATCAAGGGAGAATTCACAGCCAACGGATTCAAAAACGATCTGAAGCATGAGAGGGGAGTCCTTTCGATGGCAAGAGCCATGGATCCTGACTCCGCAGGTTCACAGTTCTTCATCATGACAACTACTTCGCCTCATCTCGACGGACAGTATGCTGCATTCGGCAAGGTGACCGAGGGCATGGCAACTGCAGACAAGATCGTGAACTCAAGACGCGACTTCAGAGATAAGCCTCTTCTTCCGCAGAAGATCAAAAGTATACGTGTAGAAGGATAAATGAAGGACAACAGCTGGGAAAAAACTCAAAAAAAGCTGTTCGCGATGGTATCGACCGGAGTGACAGACAGCGTCCTGAACCAGTTCTATGACATAATCAGTACACTGGCGCTGGTTGCCAATCTTTTCTGCGCGTTCGCCTCGACTTTTGAAAATCTTGATGCGAAATACGGGACTCTGTTTGACTACATAGAAGAGATCACGGTGATCTTCTTTGCAATAGACTATGTACTGAGGATCATCACCGCAGAACAGCAATACAAGGGCTATTCAACCGGAAAAGCTATAGGTAAATATGTGACCTCGGGATACGGCATCATCGATCTGCTGTCTTTCCTGCCGCATTACCTTCCTACGTTCTTCCCGGCAGGAGCCGCTGTGTTCCGCATGCTCAGGGTCGTCAGGATCTTCAGACTTTTCAGGATCAATGCGTACTCAGATTCGCTTTCGCTGATCGGTAATGTATTGTCGAAAAAGAAGACACAGCTTCTTGCATCGGTATTTGTCATAGCCATGCTTATCCTGGCTTCGAGCCTGTGCATGTACAGCGTAGAGCACGAAGCTCAGCCTGACGTATTCAGAAATGCTTTCTCAGGTATATGGTGGGCAACATCGACTCTGCTGACCGTAGGCTACGGAGACATATATCCGATCACCCCTATGGGACAGTTCCTCGGAATAATAATAACGTTCCTCGGTGTCGGCCTCGTTGCCATCCCTACAGGTATCATTTCCGCAGGCTTCGTTGAAGAGTATCAGCTGGCTACACGCCTTGCGGATATCGAGCAGGAGAAAGACGTACGCTTCATCAAGGCTTCCATAGATCCGGGAGATGCCTGGATAGGCAAGACCATAAGCGAGGTAGCAATGCCGAGCGGATCAATAATTGCACTGGTAATCAGAGACGGCGAAACATTGGTCCCAAGAGGCGACATAGAAATAATGCTTGGTGACAAGCTGATCATCTGCGCAGAATCCGCGACGGAAGGCATGCTCGAAGACGTCAAGGAAGTCATTCTGGGCAGGAACCATCCGTGGAAAAACCAGAAGATCAAAGACCTGGACATATCCAGACAGACCTTCATCGTTCTTGTCGAAAGAGACGGCAAAACGATAAAGCCGGAGGGGGATCTTGTGTTGCTTGAAGGCGACAAGGTGCTCATATACACAAAGGAAAATCTCAGAAAATACATGCAGGAGCCGCTGTTCTAGGCGGCTCGCATTATTAGGCGCAGCATGAAAAAAACGACTATATGTTATATTGAAAATAATGACAGCTGGCTGATGCTGTATCGCAACCGCAAACCCGGAGATATGAACGAGGGTAAGTGGATCAGTCCGGGAGGCAAGGTCGAGGAAGGTGAAACACCTGATGAATGCGTCGTGCGTGAAGTGCTTGAAGAGACCGGCCTCAGACTGAGATCGTGGACCTTTCACGGTGTGATCGAGTTCAGATCAGACGAATATCAGGATGAGGATATGTATCTGTATTCATCCTCGGACTTTATACCTGCAGATGAAGAGGCTGCGCAGACCTTTATCAAAACAGGCAGATATGAACCACCGGAATGCAGTGAAGGCGAGCTCATCTGGGTGCCTCACGGGGAGATGCTGGATCTCCCGACATGGGAAGGGGACAGGGCCTTCCTGACGGAGCTGCTTGGAGGAGCGGAAGAGATAAACATGAGACTCGTGTATAAAGGGGAGAGCTGCACGGTAATAAAAAAATAACTCCGCGGTGTATTCCGCGGAGTTTTTCTTTTTAAAACATTCGGCCTTGTTTTTAACCTTCTGCATCCTGATCCTGTACAAGACCATGCTCATCAATATTGCTTTCGTGTCCGGCTTCATCCTTACTGTAGCGGACGATTCCCTGCTCGTCTGCGATGAAGAACAGATAGTCATGTTTTTCATAGTTGAGCGTGGCGTCTATCGCGTCTCCGACAACCTGGCAGATAGGCCCAGGAGGGAGTCCTGCATATTTACGGGTGTTGTACGGGTTTGTGCTCTCGAGCTGGCTCACCTTGAGATCAACTCTGTCTTCCTGGAAGATGTAGCATACTGTAACATCAGATCCGAGAGACATTCCCTGATCCAGCCTGTTCATGAATACTCCTGCTACTCCGGCTTGATCATCAGCTGTCGCTTCCTTGGTTACGATCGAGGTCAGCGTCAGCAGCTGGTGAACGGTGAAACCTGATGCATCTATGGCAGGGCGGCGTTCTGAAAGCTCCTCATCCATCCTGTCAAGACACATTTCGGTAAATCCTTCGATAGTCGAGTTGTCTGTTGTCACGAAGTATGTATCTGCATAGAGATAACCCTCGAGAGGATACATGACGTCTTTATCCAGGATCTCATCTGTGAGGAACCAGTATCTGTCGATCAGCTCGCTAAGATATTGCTTGTCGGACCACTTAGCAAGGATCTCGTCAGCCGTAAACGGCAGCTGCTCGGCTATCGCCTCTGCGACCTGCTGCAGCCTTGCTCCGTCCTTGACCTCGACAGACTCTTTTGAAATATATTCAAAGTCTCCGGTGTTGATTACGTTCATGATTTCCTTGAAAGACATGGACGGACTGAATACATATGTGTTTGCCTGCAGGCTGTTGTAGCCTCCGATTCGGCTGTTGATCTTGGCACATGTCCTATTCTTTACAAGTCCGGCTTCGTCGAGGATATCGACTATTGCTGATGCTCCGCTGCCATTAGGGATCTCAACGACCACTTTCTCTTCACTGGCGGAATCCACAGGCATCAGACCGATTGTATAATAACCGCCGGCTCCTACCAGTAATGCCAGGATGAGGATCAACAGTACGAGACATCCGCAGCCTTTCTTCTTTTTCTTTTTCGGCCTGGCAGCCTTGGCGGCCTGCTCCTGCTGCCTGTCTATCTCGGCCTGTCTGGCAGCTCTTTCTTCCCTTGCTTCTGCACGCTCTACTCGACTCATTAGCCGGCCCCTTTCATTTATAAATGGTTTCGATTGTGGTATAATATCCCAGATTACACGGCAAAGCCGTTACAATTACTAAATTTATTATATAAGAATGGAGATAAAATGACAAAGGATTCTGTCAAAGCGTTCCTTGAGCGCAAAAACATTGAGATAAGCGCAAAACGTTACGGTATCGATGCACTTTCAGCCATGGCGCAGGGACTTTTCTGCTCGCTGCTTATCGGCACCATAATAAACACGATCGGAACTCAGTTCCACATCGGATTCCTTACAAACCCTGTATGCACTATAGGAGGGGCGGATTATACAGTAGGCGGACTTGCTGTTGCCATGACAGGTCCCGCGATGGCTATCGCCATCGGATACGCACTGAAGTGTCCGAATCTGGTGCTGTTCTCGCTGGCAACAGTGGGGTTTGCAGCCAATGGACTGGGCGGAGCAGGAGGCCCTCTTGCCGTACTCATAGTTGCCATCATAGCAGCTGAATTCGGTAAAGCAGTTGCCGGTGAGACAAGAGTGGATATTCTTGTTGTTCCACTGGTAACCATAGGCGTCGGCGTTGCTCTTGCAGCATGGTGGGCACCGGGATTAGGAGCTGCAGCCATGAAGATAGGAAACCTTATCATGTGGGCGACCGAGCTAAGACCGTTCATGATGGGAATACTCGTATCCGTCATCGTAGGCATGGCTCTGACCCTGCCGATCTCATCAGCTGCGATCTGCGCAGCCTTCGGACTGGTCGGACTTGCAGGCGGCGCTGCCGTAGCAGGCTGCTGTGCTCAGATGATAGGCTTTGCTGTAATGTCATTCCCTGAGAACAAGTGGGGCGGACTCATCAGCCAGGGCATCGGCACATCTATGCTTCAGATGGGCAATATCGTCAAGAACCCGCGCATCTGGATAGCACCTACACTTACTTCTGCCATAACAGGACCTATCGCAACCTGTGTGTTCAAACTTCAGATGAACGGCGCTCCTGTATCAAGCGGCATGGGAACATGCGGTTTTGTAGGGCAGATAGGAGTTTATTCCGGTTGGGTAGCAGATGTTGCTTCGGGTGCCAAGGCTGCCATCACAGGTATGGACTGGCTCGGACTGATACTCATCTGTTTCGTTCTCCCGGCTGTGCTCGCACCGCTGATCAACATGGGATGCCGAAGGCTCGGATGGGTGAAAGACGGCGATCTTACGATTTAAATCCATGAACGAAAACTATTACGATATAGCAATAATAGGGGCCGGCGCATCGGGTCTGATGCTGGCCGCTAACCTGGATATGGAGGGCTCTCGGGGCATAGTGCTCGAGGGCTCGTCTTGCATCGGAAGCAAGCTGCTTATGAGCGGAGGCGGACACTGCAATATAACGCATGGGGGATCCATCAAAGATTTTGTATATGCTTACGGCAGCGAAGGCCAGGCCCTCAGACGCTGCCTTTACCGGCACAATAATCTGGAGCTTGCAAGGTGGCTTACCGGGCAGGGCGTGGAACTCGCAGATGAGAACGGCGAACCCGTGGATCCATCATATGGATCAAACGGCATGGACAGCGCCGGACGGATCTTCCCCGCATCCATGAAATCACGTGACGTGCTTGACGCGCTGCTCGGGGAAGCATCCCGGAATGGCTGGCAGATAGAAACGGATGCAAAGGTCAGCGGCCTGAGGAAGGATGACTCCTGGGAGATCACTCTGATCAACGGATATGAGCTTTGGGCAAAGAATGTTGTTATCGCCTCAGGCGGAATAACCTATCCGGAGACGGGCTCCGACGGATCCATGCTTGAGATAATGGATGATCTCGGAATTGATATCAATGAGCCGAGACCTGCACTGGCACCGGTATATGTTGATAATTATCCATATTCTGAACTTTCGGGTATATCGATCCCGGATGTCACTGTCATAGCATTCAGCAGCGACGCCGCATGTACGTGCAAGGGCAAAGCTGCAAAGATGAAGGGAGATCTGCTCTTCACACACGAAGGATTATCAGGCCCGGTCATACTCAACATTTCAAAATACACAGAGCCGGGGGAACTGATCAGGCTGTGCTATAACAAAGAATTATATGAGCTTCCGAAGCGCATGCAGCGCATACTGCGTGAGCGTTCAAGAGGGATCCTGGGAGACGTGAGAACCAACGTGCTGGCATTGCTCCTTAATCAGGATGATTTCACTGTCAGCGGTGTGGATAAACGAGGCATGGTCACTGCGGGCGGAGTATCGCTGGATGAGGTCGACATGCATACGATGAGAGCAAAGCGCTTTGAAGGCCTATATGTTATAGGCGAGGCTCTGGATGCCGACGGCATAACGGGAGGATATAACCTTCAGCTTTGCTGGTCGACTGCAGCGACGGCAGCAGATGATCTGAGAAAGGCTGAATAAATGAGTCTGAGAGGAGAGAAAATGGTATCGTTTGAGTGTGATTATATTGCCGGCGCACATCCGGAGATCCTGAAGAAACTGGCAGAGACCAATATGGAGGCGCTCCCGGGCTATGGCATGGACCATTATACAGCGTCAGCGAAGGAAAAGATCAAAGCAGCATGCGGCTGCCCTGATGCGGATGTAGAGTTCCTTGTAGGAGGCACCCAGACAAATTCAGTGATCATCTCCACGATGCTGAAAGACTGGGAAGGAGTTATTTCTGCTGACAGCGGGCATGTGAGCGTGCACGAATCCGGTGCGGTAGAATACAGCGGTCACAAGGTGCTGGTGCTGCCGGGCAGAAACGGCAAATTGGAAGCTTCTTCTGTAAGGCGTTTTCTGAAGATCTTTTACAGTGACGTAACTCATGATCACATGGTCTTCCCGGGAATGGTGTATATCTCGCATCCGACTGAGATGGGTACGTTATACAGCAAAGCGGAGCTGGAGGAACTCTCGGCTCTTTGTTATGAGTACGAAATGCCGCTGTTTCTGGACGGTGCCAGACTCGGATACGGCCTTATGAGCAACGAATCGGATCTCACGCTTGAAGACATCGCCCGTCTGGTCGATGTTTTCTATATCGGAGGTACAAAGGTAGGCGCTCTGTGCGGAGAAGCAGTTGTCTTTACGAAAAACAACAAACCGGAGCATTTTATGACGTCAGTAAAGAAGAGGGGAGCGCTGCTTGCAAAGGGCAGGCTGCTCGGCATACAGTTTGACACGCTCTTTACTGATGAACTGTACTTTAAGATAAGCCGCCACGCTATCGATATGGCTGAGCGCGTCAAGGAGATCATCAGGGAGAAAGGCTGGCAGGTATATATGGATTCACCTACAAACCAGCAGCTCATTCTGATGACAGAAGAGGAGATGGCGGAACTGGGAAAGAAAGTCATATTCGATCGCTGGGGTATTTTCGATGAGACGCACACGATAGTAAGACTTGCAACGAGCTGGTCCACGACTGAAGAAGATATAGCTGTGCTCGCAGATGCATAATTTGGTAAAAAGCAAATATGGCGCTGCCTTTAATAATAAGGCGGCGCCATTTAAAATGCGTTTTCAGAAGTATCGTTACGCTATGCCGGTAACTTTATAATCCTTGGCTTCAACTGCCTCTTTAAGTGCAGCATCAGCTACTTCTGCCGACATCGATACTATTGCAGTACCTGCCTCGTGGCTTACTTCTGCGGCATCTACACCTTCAAGTGCTTCGAGAGCCTTTTTAACAGCGGCTTCACAGTGCGGGCACATCATTCCCTCGATCTTCATTGTCTTCTGCATCAGTTTTTCCTCACTTTCATTGATAGTATTGTTATCAGGCGCGGCAGCTTCAACAGCTAAAGCCTGTGATGAACTTAATGATTTATCGTTTTTTCTGCTTTCCCCGGCGTCAAACAGGTTTAGCCTGAGAGCGTTGGTGACCACGCAGAAGCTCGAAAGGCTCATTGCAGCTGCTCCAAGCATAGGGTTAAGTGCCCAGCCGAACAGCTTTATGAAAGCCCCTGCTGCCACAGGTATGCAGATAGCATTGTAGATGAACGCCCAGAACAGGTTTTCATGGATATTCTTAAGAGTCTTGCGTCCGAGCTTTACAGCCTTTACTGCATCAGAAAGATTGCTGTTGACCAGAACTACATCTGCAGCGTCAAGAGCAACATCAGTACCGGCTCCGATAGCTATGCCCACATTTGCTCTTGTAAGAGCAGGTGCATCATTGATACCGTCTCCAACCATCGCGGTACGACCCTGATTCATAAGATCGCGAATGACCTCTTCCTTGCCGTCAGGCAATACTTCGGCTATCACTTCATCGACCCCGACTTCAGATGCTATGGCATCCGCAGTCTTTTTCCTGTCACCGGTAAGCATGACAGTCCTGATACCCATCTCTCTGAACTGCCTGATAGCATCAACACTGTCTTCTCTTACCGAGTCAGCGAGGGCGATCAGACCGAGCAGGCGGCCTCCTTTTTCGAAGAGCACAGAGGTTTTGCCGGCAATGGAGAATTCAGCTGTCTCTTTCAAAAGGCGCTCAACATCCGAAGCAGATACACCGTTGGCCTTCATAAACCCCGCGTTGCCTCCGGCTATGCTCACTGCCCCGGAGCCTTCCCATGTGAATGCCTTGACACCTCCGCCCGGGACCTCAGTATAGTCACTGATCCTGAGAGTGGTGCCGCCGATGTATTCAGAAACTGCCTTTGCAAGAGGGTGAGTAGATCTTGATTCAACCGCAGCGGCTACAGTAAGGAGCTCATCCTTTGACACTCCGCGGCAGGTGAATACATCTGTTACTTTAGGATCTCCTCCTGTGATGGTACCTGTTTTGTCAAGTGCTACTATCTCAATACGCCCGGTCTCCTCAAGTGCTGCTGCAGTTTTGAAGAGAATACCGTTCCTTGCTCCTGCGCCGCTTCCGACCATTATCGCAACAGGTGTTGCAAGGCCCAGTGCGCAAGGGCAGCTTATGACCAGCACCGATATAGCTCTGGCAAGGGCAAATCCCGTATCTTTTCCGACGGCAAGCCAGATGATAAGGGTTAAAAGCGCGATGCCTATGACCACAGGAACGAAAACTCCCGATACGCGGTCGGCTATTTTTGCTATAGGTGCTTTTGTTGCTGCGGCGTCGCTCACCATGCGTATGATCTGAGCGAGAGTCGTATCTTCTCCGACTCTTGTAGCTTTGCAGCGGATGAATCCTGACTGGTTTGTAGTGGCTGCGGATACACTGTCACCCGGCTGCTTGTCGACAGGAATGGATTCACCGGTCAGGGCAGCTTCGTTAACTGCAGAATTTCCTTCCAGGATCACACCGTCTACGGGGATGTTTTCTCCGGGATTGACCAGAAACACATCACCGACACGCACCTGCGATACAGGAAGCTCTGTTTCGATCCCGTTTCTTTCAACTATCGCTGTCTGAGGGGCGAGCTTCATCAGGCTCTTAAGAGCATCTGTCGTTTTACCCTTGGACCTTGCTTCGAGCATCTTGCCCACAGTGATGAGTGTCAGTATCATGGCTGCAGATTCAAAGTAAAAGTCGTGCATGTAGGCCATGACCGCCTCACTGTCACCTGAAAGCTGAGCGCCTGTCATTGCAAAGAGCACGTATGTGCTCCAGCAGAAAGAAGCAGCACTGCCCATGGCAACCAGTGTATCCATGTTAGGCGCGCCATGTATGAGTCCCCTGAATCCGCTGATAAAGAACTTCTGATTTATGACCATAACGATCGCCGCAAGGATCATCTGTACAAGACCCATCGCAACGTGGTTGCCTTCGAAGAAAGCAGGCAGAGGCCAGCCCCACATCATGTGCCCCATTGAGAAGTACATGAGGACTATCAGAAATCCAATGGACGCTATGAGACGCTTTTTAAGGACCGGAGTCTCTCTGTCCTCAAGAGCGGCTTCGTCAGCGGCATAACTGCTGCGTGCCGTGCTCTGTGAGGTGTCATCCGCCTTGAGTCTGGCTCCGTATCCGGCATCGGTAACAGCGCGGATTATATCCTCAGGAGAGGCGTTTCCTTCCACTCCCATTGAGTTTGTAAGCAGGCTGACCGAACAGGAGTCGACACCGTCAACTTTGGACACAGCTTTTTCGACCCGTGCCTGGCATGCAGCACAGCTCATTCCAGTAACAATATATTGTTCCATCTTAAACCTTCCGATTTATTTCATCATTTTCTGAAGAGTAGCAACGAGTTCTTCTACGACCTCATCATTGCCATCCCTTATGTCATTTCTGACACATGTGCGTATATGGTTAGAAAGAAGCACCTTGCTGAAGCTGTTCAGCGCTGAATTGACAGCTGAGGTCTGGACCAGAATATCAGGGCAGTATGCTCCGCGTTCTACCATTGCCTTTATGCCACGCACTTGACCCTCTATGCGGCTGAGCCTGTTGATGAGGTCTCTGTACTCTTCAGGGCTGCGCTCCTTATGCTTTTCACTGCATGCACAGCAGTTTTTTTCAGTGCTTCCTTTGCTGTTTTTTGTATCTGCCATATATAACCTCATTGATCTCATTGAGCAATTATACCCATAGGGGGTATCTCTGTGTGAAATATATACCCTATGGGGGTATACGTCAAGTGTTTATTGACGTCTTTTTAGATAAGCATCGCAGCAGATCGTTGGCTGATTGCTGGAAACTGTTTTTTTGTGTATCGTTTCGTTTGCTGTTGTACGTCTGCACTTCCGCGTGATAAAATATTACCAATAGTATGGATATCTTTGGTCTTAGATATCCGGCGGCCTCATGGCCGTGTAAAAGGAATAAAGAGAGAGGGAGAGATGAAAGACTTAAAGCACCTGATTTATTTCGAAGACCTGCTGCAGGAGGCAAACAATGAACTCGTTGCGCAGGCTCAGAAAGAGGGCATGAAGTGCATAGGCTATATGTGCGAGAACGTGCCTGAACCTCTGCTCAATCTGCCGGGCTGCTTTTCAGCCAGACTGCGTGCACCACGTACGGGCTCGATTGACGTAGGCACTTACTATCTGACAAGCTTCCTTTGCGAGTATTCGAGAGCGATCCTTGAGAGAGCTCTTGAGGGAGGCTACAACTTCCTTGATGCAGTCATTACACCTGACGGCTGCACGATGCTCAACCGCTGTGTAGAGAACATGGATGTTCTACAGGCTGTGGGCAAAGACAAGAAGGGATTCTTCTTCGACTATATGGAGATTCCTATGAAGGCCGATTACAACGGTCTCAATCTCTATGTGGTACAGTGCAAAAACCACATCCTCAAACCGCTGGCTGAAAATTACGGCATCGACATATCCGATGCTGCCATCCGCAAGGCTGTTGACCAGCACAACAAAGTCTGTGAGCTTATCAGAGCCATCGGAGACTTCCGCAAGCTCGACAATCCTACCATTACAGGATACGAGTTCAACGTATTCTGCCTGGCATCGTATGTAGCTCCTAAGCATCTCATCATTGACAAACTCGAGGAGACACTCGAAGAGCTCAAGACAAGAGAACCTGATCCTAAGCCTTGGTTCAAGGCAAGAGTAGAAGTGGTCGGTTCCGAAGTTGACGACACCGACTTCATCAAACTGGTCGAAGAGAGTGGTGCTTTTGTCTGCTGTGACAGATACTGCTATGGTTCACTTCCGGGAAGGGATCCTATCTATCTCAACGATGAAGAGGATGCGCTCACACAGCTCTGCAGCGCTTACATGTACAGGGGCGAGTGCCCGCGCTACATGGATACAGTGACGATGGACGGACGCCGCTCATATGTCGACGAGCTGGCAAAAGAGTACAAGGCAGACGGCATCATCTATCAGCAGATGAAATTCTGCGATCCTTGGGCTTATGAAAGAATGATGGGATCACACATCCTCAGAAACAGATATGACTGGCCGGTGCTCGCTGTAGACAGACCGTATACTATCGGTTCGTCGGGTCAGATGCGCACACGTGTGCAGGCATTCCTTGAGAGCATCGACATCAAGAAGATTCAGAAGGAGGGGTAGTGATGGCAGTCAGGAAATTCAAGACCATGGTCAACCCTGAAAAGATAAAGGGCGACACAAAATACGGCGACCTTTACATACCGCATGGCAAGGTCAGAAAACGCCGTGAATGGCGCGGAGTGGGAGACACTTTATATGATTATTCGAGATGGCTTGGTATCATGCTCACTCTCGGTAAATTCATGGCAAAACCGCGCAATATAAAATTCTTCTTCAGATACCGCTGGATGGCCAACTATCTGGCAGTACCGATGATGGTAGACAGATTCACACAGGGACTCAGAGGCGAATACCTCAGAATGGCTCACGAAGAGCAGGACCTGATCATCATCGACGTTGCGAAGCTGCTTAACACCCTGGCACGCGGTGACCGCAGGACCGGCAACGATGAGGAATTCTCAAAGATCAACGTGCTTGTTGACGAGAACGAGATGACGGCGGTCATGATGGGCTTCCCTAACCTGAAGTGCACATCCCGCGAGACTCCTTCGACATACGTATCCGTGCTGCTCAACCAGCATGCTATGGAACACTACATTGACGTAGCTCAGGAGTACGGACTCCCTGGCGATGTCTGCCCGATGCCTGAGGCTGAAGCAGGAGTATCCATAGACGATGACGCACCTATCCTCGGTGCATGCGCAGTACAGTGCAACACCACGTGCGACGGCTCGCTGCTCGGCAACGGAGTAATCTCCGAGAGACTTGAGAAGGAAGACGGCATTCCTGTGTTCCAGCTCCCTGCACCTCTCCGTCACAAAGAAGATGACGTTCAGGAATATGCTGCGGAGGAAGTCAGAAGAGCTATCAGGTTCATCGAAGAGCACACAGGCCATAAGTGGGACTGGGACTACTACTTCGAATGCGCTAAGAGAGTCAATTTCGCTACAAAGTGCCGTAATGAATGGCTCGACATGAACAAGACAGACTATCCGCAGATCTTTGGCGGAAACCTTGCTCTTTACACAGAGACCACATACATGGCTATCTGCGGAAAGGTTCCTGAATTCGAGACTGCTGACAAGCGCCTCATGAAGCTGGCCGAGAGAGCATACAAGAAGAGAAAAATGGCTGCTCCTGAATATCGTCACAGAGCGATCGTATGGGGCGTTCAGTCACACTACTACATGGACTTCCTCGTATGGCTGCTCAACTGCTGGGGCATCGTACCTCTGACAGACATGCTTTCGTGTATCAACACGGAAATGATCGCAGATACAGACACTCCTGAGAACAGAGAACAGGCATACTACGACATGGCCATGCTGACTGAAGAGATGATCATGCGTAACCGCACACACGGCGGATACAAAGTACTGCTCGACGACCTCTTCGAATTTGTTGAAGAGTTCAACGCAGACATGATCATACTTTGGGAGCACATCACATGCAAAGCCCTGGACGGTATGCACGGACTCTTTGAAGATAAGGCAAGAGAACGCGGCATTCCTCTGATCTGGGTAGATCATCAGCTCTTCGACCCTCGTGTCATTTCAAGACAGGGTGTAAGAGACCAGGTCAATCAGTATATGAGAACTGTCATGCAGGAAGAACCGCTTGATCCTACACTCGAGATACTCGACGACGAGAATGCATGGTAGAACATAGGAGGAATAAATAATGAAAAAGAAACTGGCAAAAGCTTTACTTTATCTTATGACCGGAGGACTTGCATTCTTCGTAGTCACATTTACGGTCTATTTCTTCAACCTTGACATGAAGCTGACCTCGATGATCGAACCGTTCCTGCTCAAGTGGTACGACAGGATCCCAAGGAACCAGCATCTGTAAAACAGGGCATATGTAAATCTCGCATAAAGATACTAAAAACAGCCTGCAGACCAAAAGTCTGCAGGCTGTTTATTATCGAACAAAAAATTTTTTTTAAAAAATTATAATTCCTACCTTGACAATAGGAAATGAGGGTGCTATTATGTGCATGAAAGGAAGAGTTAAACACAACTAACTACACCATAATACTTTCATCCCTCTTACAATATCTATATCTACACAAAAATGCTGCCCAGTGCAGCTTTTTTGTTTATGCCGCATGATCAGGCACATAGAATAATATGGTTGATTGTGGTATGCTTTGCAGCAGTAAGGGACTGAGTTAATGGATTGCAATACGGAGGACATCCTGACAATGGAAGAAGCTTTTGAAAGAGCATATTGCTTTGAGCTTGCAGACAAGCTTGAGGCCGAAAGAGATCTTACAGATGAAGAGCTTGCATCTGTGCTGCTTTGCGATTATCCGGGATTCGATGAATACCTGGCCGAAAAGGCAAGGGCTGTCCGTGAAAAGTATTACGGGAAAAGTGTTTACCTGCGCGGACTCGTCGAGATCTCCAATATATGTAAAAATAACTGCTATTACTGCGGTATTCGCAGAGACAATGCCAATGCGGAGCGCTATCGCCTCAGTGAAGAACAGATCCTGGACTGCTGCGACGCGGGCTATGATCTGGGATTCCGTACTTTTGTGCTGCAGGGCGGGGAGGATCCGTATTACACGGATGAACTCATAGTATCGATCGTCAGCGCCATAAAGGATAAGCATCCTGACTGCGCTGTCACGCTGTCCCTGGGAGAATTTGAGAAGGAGAGCTATCAGAAGTTCTTTGATGCAGGTGCCGACCGTTATCTGCTGAGGCATGAGACTGCAGATAAAGAGCACTATGAAATGCTTCATCCTGCTGAAATGTCATTTGACCACAGAATGCAGTGTCTGAGGGACCTCAAGGATATCGGGTATCAGGTAGGATGCGGCATGATGGTAGGCTCGCCTTATCAGACGGCTGCACATCTGGTGAAAGACCTCAGATTCCTGAAAGAGTTCAAACCTGAGATGGTAGGCATAGGACCTTTCATACCTCATCACGACACTCAGTTTGCTGACTGCGAAGCGGGAACGGTCGACATGACAATAAGACTTCTGTCCATCATACGTCTGCTTCTGCCGGATGTACTGCTTCCGGCAACCACCGCACTCGGTACGATCGACCCTCGCGGACGTGAGAAAGGCATACTGGCCGGTGCAAACGTAGTCATGCCGAACCTTTCACCTTCCGATGTAAGGGGAAAGTACCTGCTCTATGACAATAAGATATGCACCGGAGATGAAGCAGCTGAATGCATTCGCTGCATGGCGATGCGTATTTCTTCGGTTGGCTATGAGACTGTTGTTGCCCGCGGAGATCATGTTTCCTTTAGTATGGAATAAGATACAAGAGCAATATTCTAAAACCTATTGACTTGGTAGGTTTTAAGAGCTACAATTGCGTCAACCAAAAAGAACTTGAAAAAGGATCGGATGATGAGAAATGTTATTCCCTCTCAAATGAATAAAAACTATTGGATGTGTTGTTGTCTGATGCAAAGCTCCCGGGCTCGATGTATGGCCGGGGTCTTGTCTTAGGATGACACGCACCTCGTAAAACATCTGACTCTGATCCCCTGAATCGAGTGACAGGCCCGGGAGCAAAAAAGCCCCGGGCATTTTATTTACAAGAGATCAGGGTGGGGAAAACTGAATTGATATGAAAGAACGCATAAAGGAAAGTGAGGATATAAAAATGGCTATTATTTATAAAGGTACACTGGGACTTATCGGAAATACACCACTCGTAGAAGTTATCAATATAGAAAAGGAACTCGGACTTGAGGCTACTGTGCTCGTAAAGCTGGAGTACTTCAATCCTGCCGGAAGCGTAAAAGACAGAATCGCCAAGGCTATGATAGAGGATGCTGAGGAAAAGGGACTGCTTAGGGAAGGTTCTGTCATTATCGAGCCTACATCAGGCAACACCGGTATAGGACTTGCATCAATAGCAGCCGCAAAAGGATACAGAGCGATCCTGACAATGCCTGAGACCATGAGCGTAGAAAGAAGAAATATCCTTAAGGCATACGGTGCCGAGATCGTTCTTACAGAAGGTTCCAAGGGAATGAAGGGCGCTATCGAAAAGGCTGAGGAGCTTGCAAAGGAAATCGACGGAGGATTCATTCCGGGACAGTTCGTGAACCCTGCAAATCCTGCAGTACACAAAGCCACAACCGGACCTGAGATCTGGAATGACACCGACGGTGATGTAGATATCTTTATCGCAGGAGTAGGCACGGGCGGAACCCTTACAGGTGTGGCAGAGTATCTCAAAGAGCAGAAACCTGAAGTGAAGATCGTAGCGCTCGAACCTGCTGATTCACCGGTACTCTCAGAAGGCAGGGCGGGAGCTCACAAGATCCAGGGAATCGGCGCCGGATTCGTTCCGGATGTCCTCGACACAACTGTATATGACGAGGTCTATAAGGCAGATGGACAGAAAGCATTCGATGCAGCTAAGCTGCTTGCAAAAAAAGAAGGCATCTCCGTAGGAATATCTTCGGGAGCTGCTCTCTATGCGGCAATCGAATATGCGAAGAAACCTGAGAACAAAGGCAAGACCATAGTAGCTCTGTTACCTGACAGCGGAGACAGATACTACTCGACAGCGCTCTTTACAGAATAAAGTCCAATAGATACGATTTCATCAGGTGCCGGCAGGGAACTGTCAGGCACCTGTTTGTTTTCTGCTGATTCTGACGGTAAATATGCTTGCGGCTGCAAACACAGCGGCTGCAGCGAGCCATATACCTGCGATCCACATCGCGGCATCAGAGAAGACATCCTCCTGCATAATGTTTATAAGGTTGTCTTTGTCCGGATAAAGTATCCAAAGGTCGTTGTCAAAGAATATGTGATGAAACACAGTGAATACGCGCGTAAAATCTATTACGCAAAGTACGGCAATGATCGCGGCAAGAACGGCAACGAAACCCAGAGACCTCAGATAACCTCTGGCAAGAAGGGCTGAAGTCTCTTGCTTTCCGTTGTGTACATAAATATATATAACAAAAGCAACCAGAAGGAGACAGGCAATGACGCGCACCTTTATTCCTTTCAGAAAGAGCTCTCTGCAGTCAGCAAGATGAGCTTTTTCACGGTCTGTAAAGAAAGGAGCGGTCACCCCGTCAATTGTCGCTTCTGTATCATCAAGTGTATCGAGCCTGCCGATGCAGTAGTCGAGCATGTCTTCCGTTACATGTACTGCATCATCGAGCGACATTTCACCCCTTACATTCGAAGGAGTGTCATACTTTGCATACTCATTGCGCCACCAGTTTGGTACCCAGAAACAAACTGCCTGGGTAGCTGTTATGAGCAGAATGAGCAGCAGGCACAGCCCGCAGATGAATGCTGCTATATTATGGGTAAGTTTTGATTCGTGAATACTCTTCATGTTCTATATATTACCACGCTGTTGCTCAAAAAGTACAAATTAAAACAGCGCACTTTAACACTTTAAAGTGCGAAAGGTGTATACTACATGCAACGGAAAACACGGATTTGGTTTATGCGGCTATATGGCCGCTCAGGGAAGGCAGCAGATCATGATCACGGATAAAGAACAGAAAAACATGCATCAGTTTTACAAAGCGGTCCTGGCGCTCAAAGATGAAGAGGAATGCCGCAAATTCTTTGACGATGTGGCGACCATCAAAGAAGTGATCGATCTGTCCGCCAGACTTGAGGTGGCGCGCATGCTCGACAGCGGTGCGGTCTTCAGTGAGATCAGCCGTGAGACCGGTGCAAGTTCTGCGACAATAAGCCGTGTAAATAAGTGCCTTACATATGGAGAGGGCGGATACAAGATCGTCATCGACCGCATAAAAGAGGACTAAAAAATGCCCCGCAAAGGGGCATTCATTATTTGCCGTTAAAAATCTGCTTTTACTTCAACGCCGTCATATTTGAAACAGTCCATGAACCTCAGTTTGAAGAGGTTCTTTTTATGCAGCGTATCGATACGTTCTTTAGTTGCAGGATCATCGATCTCTCCTGTGCGGATGTAGCGGTCAAGTACAGCATATGTGAATCCGAGTTTATCTTCATCGCTCATGCCCGACAGTCCATCACTCGGGACCTTCTCGATAAGAACTGAAGGAAGACCGAGGGCTCTGCCCATCGCTCTGATCTCAGCAGTCGTAAAGCACGACATCGGGCTGAAATCGCCTACAGAATCTCCGTATCTTGTCGAATAACCGACCCAATCCTCAGAGAGGTTGCATGTATTGACAACTCTGCCGTTTTTGCTCTGCCCGACAGCGTAGAGAGTCGACATGCGAAGACGCGGAGGCAGGTTAATGACAGAATCCTTGCTGATCTCTATTTCGGCAAGAGCAATCTGTTCCATAAGCCCGTCAAATGCGCTCTTGATGTTGATTACATAGTGCTCTATACCAAGGTGGCTGACAAGAAGTTTGGCCATGTCGATATCGGACTGCTCACCGTTAGGCATAAGCACGCCGATGACTCTTTCTCTTCCGAGCGCCTCACAGCAAAGGGCTGCAGCAATGGAACTGTCCTTGCCTCCGCTGATACCGACGATGGCGTTGCATCCCGGGCCGTTGATCTCAAACCAGTCCCTGATCCATTTGGTTGTAGCTTCGACAGCTTTTACAGCATCAAATCCCATATCATTCTCCTTCAACAATCGTTGCTTTACAGTTGTTTGGTTCTTACGGCATAGCCGTTTAAGGTAGTTATTGGTGTTTGAAATATTATAACATAGGCGGGCCTTGTGTTATACTATAACAAATAATCGAACGGAGATAATTGACCGAATGAAACCATATTACATCAAAGACTTAAGGCCTGATGAAGGGCATCGCATAGAGGACAGATACCTTGTTAAGACGGTAGATATACGTGACGGCAACAACGGAAAGAGACATCTTTACATGACTCTTGCCGACGCTACAGGCGACATCCAGTCTGTCAAGTGGAATCTCACACCGGACGAGGTGAAAGCCTTTGCAAAAGTGCAGTCGGGGATGGTCATCAGTGTTGCCGGCAGATGCCGCGACTATAAAGGACAGAACCAGCTCATACTGGATGCTATAAAAGGCGAAGCCAGAGAAGGCACATATGAGAGAGCGGATCTCTTCAAAGCTGCTCCGGAGAAACCTGAAGACATGTATGACTACATAGTCGGCAGGATCAAAGCATTCAGGGATGAAGACCTCAAGCGACTCTGCCTCAGCTTCTATGAGGGAGATAAAGATCGCATCATGTACTTCCCTGCGGCGATGAGCAACCATCACGCGGAGTATGCCGGTCTGCTTTATCATGTGAAGAGAATGATGATGATGGGCGAGCGCGCATGTGAGGTCTATACATACCTTGACAAAGATCTTCTCCTTGCAGGAGTCGCACTGCACGATATAGAAAAGCTGAACGAGCTGGCCTCGGATGAAAACGGCGTAGTACCGGAGTATACACTTGAAGGCAAGATGCTTGGTCATCTCGTGATGGGAGTAGAGGCTATAGGTGAGCGCTGCAAAGAGCTTGGGATCGATCACGAGAAGTGCCTGCTGATGCAGCATATGTCGCTGACACATCACTACGAGCCTGAGTTCGGAAGTCCTAAAAAACCGCTTTTCCCTGAGGCCGAAATGCTTCATTATCTGGACATGACTGACGCGAAGATGTTCGACATGGAAGATGCTCTCGGCAATGTGGAGCCGGGAGGATTCAGCGAGAGAGTGTTTACCCTCGATAACAGAAGGCTTTACAAGCGCACATTCTAAAGGATGCAGCAGGAAGGTAAACTCGGAAAAATAATATTCAACAATCCTGAGAACGGCTATACCGTAGCGGTCTTCGATACCGAAGCAGGCGCGATCCGTATAGCCGGTTCTTTTGCTGAGCCTAAAAGCGGAGCTAAATACAGGCTTGAGGGGAGATTCACCATACATCCGAAATATGGCGAACAGTTCAGTGTGTCCTCATATGAGGAGATGATGCCCGAGGGTGCCGATGCGATACTTGAGTTTCTTTCAGCCGGAAATATCCGCGGTATAGGACCTAAAACCGCCGCACAGATAGTCGGCATGTTTGGTGACGAGACACTGACAGTAATAGAGGAAACACCGGAAAAGCTTCTGATGGTGAGCGGGATAGGCGCTAAAACGCTGGCCAGGATCACAGATTCTTTCGGCGAATCCCGGGAGTTTGCCAACACATCTATAGAACTCCGTGAACTCGGCATAGAAATGAACGAAGCTGTAAGAGTCTATAAGATGTACGGCAAGGATTCTGTGAGGATAGTAAGCGAAAATCCGTACATTCTTGCAGAAGACATACGCGGCATAAATTTCAACAGAGCTGATGCCATAGCAGCAAAACTTGGCGTGGAACCGGAGAACAGTGTCAGGATAGAAAGCGGGATCCGGTACATGCTTAAGTCGTGGGCGGCCAGTGGCAGCACTCTGATGCCAGAAAATTATCTAATCGAAAAGACTGCAGAATTCCTCGATGTTATGATGGACAATGTAAGGGATTCGCTGAAAGATATGGTATTTGCCGGAGAGCTGGAGGAAGACAGCATAGACGACACGGCGGTGATTTATCTTTATGGTTACTATCATGCAGAGCAGAGGGTAGCGCACGAGCTCATAAAGATCAGAAATGCTCCGCTGAAAACGATTCCGGTACAGGCAGGGAACTACCTGGATGCCCTGATGATGGATGATGATGATCCGTTTGGAGAGGGCGTAGAATTATCTGTTGAGCAGAAGCGCGCTGTTCTGGAATGCCTTACCAACAACGTTACCGTAATAACCGGCGGTCCGGGTACAGGCAAGACAACTATAATTAATACTCTCGTTAAAATTTTTGACTTTGCAGGTTTTTCAGTGGCGCTGGCTGCACCGACAGGCAGGGCGGCAAAGCGTATGGAAGAGGCGACGGGCAAGCCTGCCATGACTATACACCGTATGCTTGAGTATGTGTGGTCCGAAGAGGAAGATACACTCAACTTCGGAAGGAATGAAGAGAATCCGCTCGAGGAAGACGTAATAATAGTCGACGAAGCGTCGATGATCGACCTGATGCTGATGGACGGACTTCTGAATGCCGTGAAGGAAGGAACCAGGCTCATATTTACCGGTGATGCTGACCAGCTTCCGCCGGTCGGAGCAGGCAATGTGCTCCGGGATATGATAGCCAGCGAGTGCATACCTGTGATAAGGCTCAGGGAAATATTCAGACAGGCTGAGGGGAGCGGTATCGTCACCAACTCACACCTCATAAACAGCGGGGAGTACCCTGAGCAGCAGAGCGGCAACGACTTTTACATAATCAGCAAAAATGGTGAGATATCCATAAGCGACACCATAAGAGAGCTCGTAGGAGGGCGGATCGAAGCCGGCTTTGATTTTGTCCACTCTGCAGATGATATACAGATACTGACACCTACAAAACGAGGCATGCTCGGAGCTCCCAGCCTCAACGCGATGCTTCAGGAAGTGATAAATCCTCCTTCAGAAGACAAGGCGGAACTTAAAATAGGCAATGTTACTTTCCGTGAAGGCGACAAGGTGATGCAGCTCAGAAACAACTATGGCGCTGAGTGGCGCACTGAGCTTTTTGCTGCTGAAGGTGAAGGCGTGTTTAATGGAGACATGGGTATAGTCGAAGAGATCGATGCAGAAGACAAGACCATGACGGTCAGAATGGATGACCGTATGATCGAATACGCGGGCGATATGCTCGAAGAGATAGACCTCGCATACGCTATTACCGTGCACAAAAGCCAGGGTTCGGAATTCCCGGTCGTTGTTATACCTGTACTGAACTTCCCGCCTATGCTGATGACCCGCAATCTCCTTTATACTGCAGTTACGAGGGGAAAGAAGCTGGTTATAATCGTGGGAGATCCGGCGCGTGTCCGTTCAATGATCGATAATAACCGCGCAGACGGCAGATACACAGGCCTGAAGTGGCGGCTGCTTGCTCTTGATTCGGATCCGTTCGGACGGAGGCTTTGATATGTCAAAAGGATCATGGCTGAGAAGAATGGGAAATGAAATGCTTGACCTGGTGTATCCGCCGGGTCTTTATTGCATATGCTGCGGAAAGATCATAGACGACAGCAGAACATACAGACTGTGCAATGACTGCATGAGATCAATGAACTGGAACACAGGCAGACGCTGCAGCAGATGCGGACGTCCTCTTGCAGAGACTGACCCGGGCAGGCTGTGCTTTGGCTGTTCCCAGAGAGAAGCTTCCGGACATGAGCATAGCTTTGATAAGGGTCATGCCTGTGCCGGCTATGGCGCCTGTGCCCAATCTGTGATATTTGCACTCAAATACGGCGGCCGGGCTGATATAGGAGACACGCTTGGAGAGATTCTTTATGACTTTATGCTCTCTGAATACGAAGCAGATGAACTTGCGGCCATGTACGACATCGTGATGCCTGTACCAATACACGCGGACAAGCTGAAAAAGAGGGGATTCAATCATGCTGAACTGATAGGGCGGGGATTCACAGAAAGAGCAGGACTTTGCCATGACCCCGGAGCGCTTATAAGAACGCGCGGAACAGTTCCGATGAAAGGACTGGGGCCGGAGGAAAGAAGGGCAAACATACGCGGAGCTTTTGAAATAAGAAACAGCAGGCTTCCGCTGATACAAGGTTCAAGGATCCTGCTGATAGACGATATATTCACGACCGGCTCAACGATAGATGAGATAGCCCGTATGCTGAAGAGTCACGGGGCCTCACGTGTGGATTTTATTGCGTTCGCCGCTGCCGGAGACATGGTGATATAGTGACTAAAGCCCAAGAGAAAGCAATTCGTCAGGTGTCAGGCGGCGGTACTCACCGGTATCAAGACCGGGATCAAGAGTCAGAGGACCCATCGAAAGACGTTTAAGATAGATGACCTCAGCACCGACAGAAGCGAACATACGCTTCACCTGATGGAATTTACCTTCACGAACGGTTATCTCGGCTTCCGAAAGATATTCTTCTTCGGATACGGATAATATTTTCAGGTCTGCAGGCAGACACTCAAGCCCGTCGGTAAGTATCAGACCATCGCGGAACAGTTCAACGTCACTGTCTGAAAGCATGCCCGATACTCTTGCAAAATACACCTTATCAACATGATGCTTTGGCGACAGGAGGCGGTGCGAAAGAGCGCCGTCATTTGTTATAAGCAGAAGCCCTTCCGTATCGCGGTCAAGGCGTCCGACGGGAAACAGGTCCCTGCGCTTAGGTTCGGATATAAGGTCGATTACAGTAGCTTCTCTGTCATCCTCGCTCGCGCTGATGATGCCTGCCGGCTTGTTGAGCATGTAGTATACGAATTCTTCATAGGCGACCGTTGAACCCCGGAAGACCACATGAGATTTTTCGCTGACACTGAAGCCTGGATCCTTTACGACCGTCCCGTCTACTGTGACACCGCTCCTGCGGATCTCCTTTTTAAGTTCACTTCTTGTACCGGCACCCATGTCGGACAGAAACTTGTCAAGCCTCATAAAGACCTCTTTTCACCATATCGTTGTCTTGCACAGTAATTGTATCATATTCGCAACATGCGTTGATACGGCTTGAAATTCAAAGTATTCGGACTTATAATCAGATATATCAAACACCAGGGGAGCGAATGCTGAGAGGTTCCGCAAGGGATGACCCTTACACCTGATCCGGGTAATACCGGCGTAGGGAGGTAAATTATACGCAGTTTTTTTTATATTGTGTTATGTTGCCGGCGCTCTCCTTAATTAACAATTAAGGAGGATTTTTTATGGAAAAGAACAAAGGAAGAAACTATACTGCAAAAATCACCACAACGGCTTTGATGGTCGCTCTGGCTATTATTCTTGACCAGATCAAGCTGTTTTCTATGCCGCAGGGAGGATCTGTAACACTTTTCGGAACACTGCCTATCATAGCTCTGGGGTATCTGCTTGGAACAAGATGGGGAATTCTCGGAGGAGCTGTCACAGGACTGCTCAACCTCATTTTCGGAGGATACGTCATTCATCCTGTCCAGATGATACTTGATTATATTATCGCTTTTGCCGTGATGGGTCTGTCGGGAGTTGTCAGGAACCGCAAAAATGGCCTTACAAAGGGATATCTGCTCGGCGTTTTCTGCAGATATATCTGCGCAGTTTTAAGCGGTGTCATATTCTTTGGAGAATATGCGCCTGAGAACTTCAATGCGCTTACCTGGTCGCTGTGGTACAACATTACTTATCTTGCGGTTGAGGGAGTGATTACCATAATAGTTATCAACATCCCGGCGGTAAAGAATATGTTTGAGAACCTGAAGACACAGCTCGCAAGGTAAAAACCATGCAGCAAAACGGATATTGACAATAAGAGCGGCTCTGCCGCTCTTTCAGTTTACCCTGATTTGGTGTAAAATCGAAGCAGACATCGGAGGGATCACAATGGCAAAAAAGAAGGATAACGGAATTGTCGTAATAGGCGCAGCATTCGTGGATATCAAGGGATATCCGTATGCTCAGTACATTCCGGGAGGCAGAAATTCCGGTAAAGTAGTTGAGGTGCATGGCGGTGTCGCGCGCAATATAGTTGAAGATATAGCTAATGTTGAGCTCAGACCTACTTTCGTCACAGTACTTGAACCCAAGGGGGTCAGCAATGATGTAGCTGACAAGCTCGCCAAGCATAAAGTCAATACTGATTACATCAAACGTTCTGAAGGAGGACTCGGTACATGGCTCGCTGTATTTGACAACGGCGGTGATGTAGTTGCATCCATATCCAAGCGTCCTGATCTTTCGCGTATCGCAGACATACTCGATGACAAAGGCAACGAGATTTTCAAATACGCTGACAGCATAGCGGTGGAATTCGATGTGGAAGTGCCGATCCTTAAGCGTGTCATCGCACTGGCGGAGAAGCACGGCAAAAAGATTTATGCGCCGGTCTCAAACATGTCGATTGCTATGGAACGAAGGGATCTCCTGCAGCACATAAGCTGCCTTGTATGCAATCTTGAGGAGGCAGGGCTGCTGTTCTCGGAAGAATATGAAGGAAAGACTTCGGATGAGATGAGCAGCATTCTTCTGAATAAAATTACTCAGGCACAGATTCCGGCTATGGTGGTCACCATGGGAGGAGAGGGAGCAGTCTATGCATCTCTTGACGGCGAATCCGGACACTGCCCGGCACCTAAAACTGAGGTCAGGGATACTACCGGAGCCGGTGACGCATTCTTTGCAGGAGTGGCTATCGGCCTCACATACGGCAAAAGTATGGGAGAATCCTGCGCTATCGGAACAAGGCTTGCCAATTCGGTGATAGTCACCGATGAGAACGTCTGCCCGAGATTCCTGCCTGCAGAATTCGGTCTGGATGTAAAAAAAGAGTAGTTAACAATCAAACATTAAGAACCCTGCCCGGGGGATACAAAAATACATAGAAAAGCACATAAAAAAAGGGCCATTTTTATTGCGGCTCTTATATTTCAATGATAAAATCACTATGAATAGGAAACGGAAATTATTTCAAAAGTTTCCGTACCATATATGAGGGGCTAAAGCTATGAAAACAGATACATCACAGGAACTGCGTGTCCGCATCCTTGACGAAGCAGCCAGGCAGTTTGACAAAAAGGGCATCAAATTCACCATGGATGACCTTGCTCACGCATTAGGGATGAGCAAAAAGACCATCTATACTGTGTTTGAAGACAAACGATCCATCATGACACAGACTATCGACCGCTTTTTTGATGAAGCGCTGATCGAGGAAGAGATGATACTTAACGATGAAAGTCTTACCATACCTGAGCAGCTTACGGCTATAATAGGACGCGTGCCTGAGCGCTACACCCAGAACGATTTAACTCAGCTTTACGTTTTAAAGGAGAAATATCCTTCGGTATACAGACACTGGAAGTATTGCCGCGAGAATTACTGGGAAGGCGTTGCTCTGCTGCTTGAAAAAGGCATCAGGGAAGGTGCTATCAGACCG
This sequence comes from uncultured Eubacteriales bacterium, assembly GCA_902801255.1. Classification (GTDB taxonomy): domain Bacteria; phylum Bacillota; class Clostridia; order Peptostreptococcales; family Anaerovoracaceae; genus Crickella. The sequence continues at coordinate 63,230 of CADCHO010000007.1, forward strand.
ATATCGCTGCCTATCCTGAAGACCATGTTCCAGGCGACTGTTGAACAGTTCTTCCAGAAGGATGTGCTCGTAAAGAATCACATTCCTTACAGAGAAGCTCTTTCTCAGGTTGCTGATATCCTGGTGAACGGGATAATCGCGAAGTAGATGTGATCATACTTTATTAAACTCAGGTAAGAAGCCTTGATAAAGGCATTTTATAGATCAGTAGATTAATTAAAAAAGATATTGTAAGAGAAAGAGAGGGAAAAGTATGGCAAAAAAGGCTAAACAGCTGAGCCACGACGAGAAGATCTTTAAACTCACGAAGATCATTACTGACCGTAAAGAGATCCTGCTCGGACTTGAGAAACCGTCAAAGGATTCTCCTGAATACTGGGGATTCGACTGCGGCTATCAGTATATCGTCAGGAGATACGGCAAGGAGATCGCTGAGGAGTGCCTTGACACTGCTCTTGTGATGGGCAAGCGTAAACCTAGAACGTTTGCGAAAATGAAGGAACTTACCGGCTATGATGATGATCATCTGAAGAAAGTTCTTGAAGCTCTCGGTCAATTCGGTCTTGTCGAATGGAACAATGAAAACGAGGATGGTAAAAATCCTCAGCATGAGAGACGCTATGTCCTTGATCAGTTCGTACCGGGTTCTGCGGAAATCATGGTAATGAGAGATCAGATCATGTGTGAGACTCCTGAGATCGCCGACTTCTTCGAGCGTATGACTTATCTGCCGCTCGCAGGCATCACTCAGATGGTAGCTCCTGGCGGATCCGGAATCGGAATGCACGTAATCCCTGTAGAGAAGGCTATCCCTGCAGAGTGCGAGTCACTCGACATCGAGCACATCTCGTACTGGCTCAAAAAGTATGAAGGCCAGATCGGCCTCGGCATCTGCTCCTGCCGTAAGCAGCAGACAGAGCGCGGAGAAGGATCCGGAGACATCATGCAGTACTGGTGCATGGGCCTCGGCGACTTCGCTGACTACTGCAAAGAGACCGGCATGGGCTATGACATCACATATGAAGAAGCTCTCGAAGTACTCGAGAGAGCTGAAGATAAGGGCTATGTACATCAGGTTACAAACATTGACGGCGCAAACAAGATCTTCGCTATCTGCAACTGCGCAGTAGGTGTCTGCAACGCCCTGAGAACATCACAGCTCTTCAACACACCAAACCTTTCAGCTTCCCCATACCGCTCAGAGGTAGATGCTGAGAAGTGCGTAGCATGCGGCAAGTGCGTAGAGGTCTGCCCTGCAGGCGCTGTCAGACTCGGCCAGAAGCTCTGCACAAAGCACGGAGAGATCGAATATCCTAAGCAGGAGCTTCCGAGCAACAATGTATGGCCGGAAGACAAGTGGAACTGGAACTACAAGAACGAGAACGGCGTCATTCAGACATGGCCTACAGGTACTGCACCTTGCAAGGCCGCATGCCCGCTGCATATCGCTATTCAGGGATATATCGACATGGCAAGCAGAGGAGAGTATCAGGAAGCTCTCAAGCTGATCAAGAGAGACAACCCGTTCCCTGCAGTATGCGGCGCTATCTGCCATAAGTACTGCGAGCTTGAATGCACAAGAGGTACAGTTGATGAAGCTCTTGCTATCGACGACATCAAGGCATTCATCGCTGCAAAGGACCTCGAAGACGAGCATAAATACATCCCGCCAATGGTATCAACAACGAGAGAGCCGTTCGAACAGAAGATCGGTATCGTAGGATCCGGCCCGGCAGGACTCAGCTGCGCATACTTCCTCGCTATTGAAGGTTACAAGCCTGTAGTATTCGAGAAGCAGGAGATGCCTGGCGGAATGATGACACTCGGAATCCCTAACTTCAGACTCGACAAGAAGGTCGTAAACGCTGAGATCGAGATCCTCAAGGCTATGGGCGTTGAGATCAGATGCGGAGTAGAAGTAGGCAAGGACGTTACATTCCAGTCGCTCCGTGAAGAAGGCTTCAAGGGCTTCTTCGTAGGAACAGGTCTCCAGGCATGCGGCAAGCTGGGAATCCCTGGCGATGACGCTGAAGGAGTTATCGGCGGTGTTGACTATGTTAAGAGCGTAACACTTGGCAAAGCAAAGAAACTCAGCGGTAATGTAGTAGTCATCGGCGGCGGAAACATCGGTGCTGACGTTGCACGTACAGCTATCCGTCAAGGCGCAAAGAGCGTAGATCTGTACTGCCTCGAGTCCTATGACGAAATGCCTATGGGCGCAGAGGATCAGGAATTCCTCAAGAATGAAGGCATCGTTATCCATGATGGATGGGGCCAGACTGAAGTTGTTACAAAGAACGGCAAGGTTGCAGGCATCAAGTTCAGAAAGTGCCTGTCGGTCAAGAACGCTGAGGGAAGATTTGCTCCTACATTCGATGACAACGAGACAACAGAGCAGGCTTGCTCCACAGTTCTGTTCAGCATCGGACAGAAGCCTGATTACGGCAAACTGTTTGAAGGAACAAAGGTTGAGCTCAGCCCTCGCGGCATGATCGTTGCAGATCCTGTCACACTGCAGACAGCAGAGCCTGATATCTTCGCAGGCGGCGACTCCGTAAGCGGACAGAAGTTCGTAGTAGACGCA